>NZ_DGMH01000071.1:16940-17152 GCF_002388305.1 Sulfitobacter sp. UBA4523 | reverse complement strand
GCGATCACCGAAAGCTTTGGCTCTGTCGATAAGTTCAAGGATGAATTCAAAGCAGCCGGCGGCGGTCAGTTCGGCTCCGGTTGGGCGTGGCTGGTCAAGGACACCGATGGTGGCCTGAAAGTGACCAAGACCGAAAACGGCGTGAACCCTGTCTGCTTTGGTCAGACCGCACTGCTGGGCTGCGACGTTTGGGAACACTCCTACTACATCGA
>NZ_DGMH01000071.1:0-16835 GCF_002388305.1 Sulfitobacter sp. UBA4523 | reverse complement strand
TGGGAACACTCCTACTACATCGATTTCCGCAACGCGCGCCCCGACTACCTGTCGAACTTCCTCGACAATCTGGTCAACTGGGACAACGTCGCATCGCGCATGTAATCGCGATATGATGGGTTAAGGCATCACGCCAACTTGTTGATATACTTATATGAAAGGCCCTGCAGCATTCCGCTGTGGGGCCTTTTCTTGTGGAACCACGGGCGTGACTGGGACGTTTTACCTGTGAACCCACAAGATGAGAAGGAGACCACGATGGCAGAGCGTCACAGATCGAAGGACGGCGTCAAGGAAACCGACAAATACATCAGCGAAGCCGATGATATTGACCATCAGGGCCGCTCGGGTGGCGGGCTGCAACGCGATGTCGGCACACAAGACGAAGAGAAACAGGTGGTCGACAAACCCGGCGCTGACACCCGCGTCACTGGCGAAGACAAACGCAACCACGGAGAAGACGCATGACCAAGATTGAAAATGGCACCTGGGTGCTGATCGCAGATGGTGAAAAAGCGCTGTTCATGGTGAATGAAACCGACGGAGAGGATCCGTTCTTGCAGGTCTTCCGCGAGGAAGAGCAGGAAAACCCGCCGAACCGCGATCAAGCCGCCAATCGTCGTGGACGCTTCAACGATGGCCCGTCTGTGCACCGCTCGGCTGTGGACGACACCGACTGGCACCAACTGTCCAAGGACCGCTTTGCCAGCGAGCTGGCGGATATCCTGTACAAACAGGCGCATAAGGGCAGGTTTGACAAGATCATTCTGGTCGCACCGCCGAACACTCTGGGCGAGTTGCGTCACGAGATGCACAAAGAGGTCGCGGACAAAGTCGTGGGCGAAATCCCCAAGACGCTGACGAACCACCCCATCGAAGAGATCGAGAATATCGTGAAATCGACGCTTGAAACAGCGTGAGGATGTGGCCGCATAGCAACAGTAGAATTCTGGCTATGCGGCCGGATCGATAGGACTTCGGGTTGCCGCAGGGCGGTGATTTGAAAGGGCATCCAGACGTGGGTGCCCTTTGCTGTATCGCGCGTGCTAGCGGCGAACAGGGAGTATGGCGTTGGCCGATTTCGCTTACCGCCTATAGCACTCCTGATCCGGCTTCGCCGCCGATCAACCCGTTGCCGCGCAGGCGCTTCCTCCACAACCGCGCGAGCTGCCGCGCTGACCTCTACGCGGTCAGGCTGCGGCGCAGAACGTCCAGCGCGCCATCAACGTCATCTACCGTATCCACATAGCCAAGCAGGCTTTCTTCGGCAAAGCCGCGGGCGACGACATGATCCAGAAGCGCGGTTAGAGGATCCCAGTAACCATTTGTATTCAATAGGATTACCGGCTTCTGATGTAGCCCCAACTGGCGCCAGGTCAGCACTTCGAACAGCTCGTCCAGTGATCCGGCACCGCCGGGCAGGACCACTACGGCATCGCAATTCATGAACATCACCTTTTTGCGTTCATGCATGGTTTCGGTCACGACATAGGTGGTCAGATCGGTCTTGCCGACCTCCCATTTCACCAGATGATCGGGGATCACGCCAAAGGTCGTGCCGCCCGCCGTTTGCGCCGCGCGTGCAACGGTGCCCATCAGCCCCACGTCCCCCGCGCCATAGACCAGCCGCCAGTCGTTCTGGGCCAAAGCGCGCCCCAAAGCGTCGGCTTGTGCGGTATATTCGGGGTCATCACCGGGGCGCGAGCCGCAGTAAACACATACGGATTTCTGGATCATAAACGGGGGTCCTTTTTGCGAATATGCACATGGCATGCAGCTGCATTTTGACCCGTGATAGCCTGCTTGGTACAAGTCCTCAATGTGGGGAAGTTCAAAGGGATGAACGGGATGTCGGTGTTTCAAACGCGGGGTGCTCAGTTTGCGGGCGCCGCGCTGGTCGTGGCGGTTGCCGTTGCGGGATATATCTGGTCGCAAGATGCGGGTCCCGTCGTGCCGGATACGGCGAAAGACACCGCGGCCCAGCCGAAACCCGCGGCCCAGCCCTCCGCGCAGACCGCTACCGCACCCCAAGACACCAAGGCCGCCGCCACCGTTCCCCCTGCGCCGCAAACGCCTGATCCTGCCGCATCGCCCGCCACCCCCAGCTTTGACGAGGTGCGCCGCGAGGGGGACGGGATGACCGTGATCGCAGGCCGTGCAGCACCAGGGGCCCGCGTCAGCGTCATCAGCAACGGGGCAGAGGTCGCCAGCGCGCAGGCCGACCGCTCTGGCAAATTCGCCACGCTTGCCATCTTGCCGCCCGATGGTAGCGGCAAGATCCTGAGCCTGAGCGCGGATGCCGAAACAGGCCCCGTCGCCTCGATCGAGGAAGTCATCTTGGCCCCGATCACCGCACCTGCGGTGGCGCAGGTGGCACTGGCGGATACATCAGACGTATCCATAGACACCACATCAGTTGCCACGCCAGAGACCACGCCCGACGACACGGCCCCTGAAACGGCCTCCGCTCCGGTCGGGGAACCGCTGGGGGAAGCCCCCGATGACAGCGCCCCCGAAATGACCGAGGTCGCCGCCGTGACGCCGCAGCCCGATCCCGCGCCCCCGTCTGCTGATACCCCCGTCGCCCTGTTGAAATCCGACGCCGACGGTGTGGAATTACTGCCCGACACCGCGCCCGAGGTGACCGACCGCATCGCGCTCGACACGATCACCTATTCCGATGAGGGTGAGGTCCGGCTGGCGGGGCGCGCACAGGCGCAGGCGTCGTCCGTGCGGGTCTATCTGGACAACCGCAGCGTCGGCGCGCTTGAGGTGGACCCCCAAGGCCGTTGGCGCGGCGATATCGAGGATATCCAGACCGGTATCTATACCCTGCGCGTGGATGAGCTGGATCAGGGCGGCGACGTGATCAGCCGCGTGGAAACCCCCTTTAAACGTGAATCCCCCGAGGTGCTGGCCCGTGCCACCGCAGACAACGACGGCCCGATCAAGGCGGTGACCGTGCAGGAAGGGGCCACGCTTTGGGCCATCGCCCGCGAACGCTATGGTGACCCGACGCTCTATGTGCGCGTCTTTGCCGCCAACCGCTCATCAATCCGCGATCCCGATCTGATCTACCCCGGTCAGGTCTTTGATCTGCCCGATTGACGAGCGGCTATGCAGACAGATGAAACTGCTGCACTGGCATGATCCGGCTGACGGCCCTATGTAAGGGGCAACCACACAGGATCGTTCATGTCAGCCGATAGCCCGCGCACTGCCAGCCAGCCCAAACCCGCCACCCAATATCCCATGACAGAAGAGGAGATCGCCCAAGCTGCAGAGCGGCAGTCGAACCTGCTTGTCTTGCGCAAAGTGGCTCCGTACCTCTGGCCCGACGATATGCCCTGGGTCAAGAAACGCGTGGTCTGGGCGCTGATCTTCTTGGTGGTGTCCAAGCTGATTTCTGTTGTTATTCCAGTGCTTTACAAAGACGCGGTGGATGCTCTTGCGAATGAGGGCGTGCCGTTTCTGGCGCTTGGCGCGGTGGGGCTGACGATCGCCTATGGTATGGCCCGCGCGATGAACGTGGGCTTTCAACAGCTGCGCGACGCGGTCTTTGCCCGTGTCGGCCAGCGCGCCCTGCGGATGCTTGCGCTGGAAACCTTCGAGCATATTCACAAGCTGTCGATGCGCTATCACATCACGCGCAAGACCGGCGGGCTGAGCCGGATCATCGAACGCGGGGTCAAGGGGGTCGAATTCCTGCTCCGCTTCCTGCTTTTCTCGATTGGGCCGCTGATTCTGGAGCTGCTGCTGGTCGGCATCATCCTGACCGTGCTGTTTGACGCGTGGTATCTACTGATCGTGACGGTCACCATCGGGCTTTACGTTTGGTTTACCTTCGCGGTGACCGAGTGGCGCGTGAAGCTGCGCCGCCAGATGAACGACCGCGACACAGATGCCAATCAAAAGGCCATCGACAGTCTGCTGAACTATGAAACCGTCAAGTATTTCGTCGCCGAACAGCGCGAGGCGCAGCGCTACGACGCGGCGATGGCGGGCTATGAAGAGGCGGCGATCAAGACGAACTACTCCCTTGCCTTCCTGAACTTCGGCCAGTCGTTGCTGATCACCTGCGGGTTGGTCGGCGTGATGATCCTGGCCGCCATCGGGGTGCAGAACGGTGATCTCACCGTGGGGGATTTCGTTATGGTCAACGCCTATATGGTGCAGTTGACCGTGCCGCTGAACTTCCTTGGCACCGTCTATCGCGAAATCCGTCAGGCGCTGGTCGATATGGGGCAGATGTTCACGCTGCTTGATCAACCGGCCGAAATCTCGGACAAGCCTGACGCCCCTGCGCTGCAAGTTTTCGGCGGGCGTGTCACGCTGGACAACGTGCGCTTTGGCTATGACGACGACCGAGAGATCCTCAAGGGCGTGTCGATCGAAGCCGCCCCGGGAGAGATGGTGGCGATTGTCGGCTCTACCGGATCGGGGAAATCCACCATCGGGCGTTTGCTGTTCCGCTTCTACGATGTGCAAGGCGGTGCCGTGCGTGTGGACGGGCAAGATGTGCGCGATGTGACCCAAGACAGCCTGCACCGCGCGATTGGCGTGGTGCCTCAGGATACCGTGCTGTTCAACGATACCATCGGCTATAACATCGCCTATGGCCGCGATAACGCCACGCAAGAAGACATCGAGGCCGCGGCGAAATCGGCGCAGATCCACGACTTTATCCAGCGTTTGCCCCACGGGTATGAAACCGCTGTGGGCGAACGCGGGCTGAAACTGTCGGGGGGGGAAAAGCAGCGTGTCGGTATCGCGCGGACCCTGCTGAAAAACCCGCCGATCCTGCTGCTCGACGAAGCAACAAGCGCGCTGGACAGCGAGACGGAGCACGAGATTCAGGATGCCCTGCGTCAGGCGGGCAAGGGGCGCACGGTGCTGACCATCGCGCACCGCCTGTCCACCGTGGCCGAGGCCGACCGTATCGTCGTGCTGGAACAGGGCGAGGTGGTCGAGCAGGGCACCCATGACGATCTGCTGGCACGCAACGGGCGCTATGCGCAACTGTGGCAACGCCAGCAATCCGAGGGCGAATAGCTGGCGTCACAAAGGTTTGGTCGGCGCGGGGGTTATTCCTCCGCGATGGCCTTGTCGGTGAGCTTGTCCAGCGCGCCGGTCATTTTGGTCAGATATTCCGCGTCATCGGGCAACCCGTGGTCTGCGGCCAATGTGGCGGGGTCGTGGTAGCTGACATGCACCATACCGCTGTCATCGGCATAGGCCAGCACGCGCATGGGCAGGTCTAGACCAGCGGTCTGACCGTCCAGCATCGCAGGCGTGCCCAGCTTTGGGTTGCCAAAGATCAGCAATGTGGTCGGGCGCAGCTCCATATCCACTTTGGTCGCCCCTTCGGCGTGGTCCACGCGGGCAAAGACCGTGGCACCGGCTTCGGTCACGGCAGCTTCCAGACGGTCGATTGTGTCGGGGACGGAATGGGGGCTCATCTTGGTGATGATGTCGGCGGCGGCGGGCAGGGCGGCCAGCGTCGTCAGGGCGAGCGTTGTCGCGGCGAGTGTCTTGCGGATCATGAGGTCTCTCCTTCGGTTTGCGCGGCCCGTAGGCCACGGCTTCCCTCTGGAACCTAGTACGTCTTGCCCCACGAACGAGCAAAATTCGATCAACAAGCAGTGAATTGCCGGTATATGCATACAAACAACATGGTGCATTCTTGCCGTCGGGGGCATATGTGCTAGCTCAGCGCTGGCCGAGCGCCACGACGCGCGGCATCCCCACAGCCTTGCCCATAAATTTGAAGGACTACCCATGCCTGCCGGAATGTTCCGTACCGCCCTTATTCTTGGCTCTATCTGTGTGACAGGTCCTTTTGCCATCGACATGTATCTGCCCGCCTTGCCCGCGATCGAAGAGGCGCTGGATGTCTCTGTCTCGGCGGCCCAGATCACGCTGGTCGCCTATTTCCTCGCCTACGGCGTGTCGCAGTTGGTCTATGGGCCGCTGTCCGACCAGATCGGGCGCAAAAAGACCCTTGCCATCGGGATGAGCATTTTCTGCGTCGGCGCGGTGATCTGTGCTGTCGCCCCCGACATCGAGACGCTGGTGCTGGGGCGTCTGGTGCAGGGCATCGGCGGGGCGACGGTGATGGTCATTCCCCGTGCCATTGTGCGCGATATGTACACCGGTGCGCAGGCGACGCGGTTGATGTCGTCGATCATGCTGGTGATCTCGGTCTCGCCCATGCTGGCCCCCTTGGCGGGCAGCGCGGTGGTGAGTTTCGGCAGCTGGCGCGAGATTTTCCTCGCCCTTGCGATCCTTGCGGCGGCGACGTTGACGATGGCGCAAATCGCGCTGCCCGAGACGCTGACCGCAGACAAACGCCGCAAGGTCAATCTGCGCGAGCTGTCGCGCAGCTGTGGTATCCTGTTCCGCGATCCTGTGTTCGTCGGCCTGACCTTTATTGCGGGTTTCGGCATGGCGAGCTTCTTCTTGTTCATCTCCAGCGCGTCCTTCGTCTACACTGGTCAATTCGGGCTGACCCCGACCGAGTTCTCGCTGGCCTTCGCCTTTAACGCGGTGGGGTTCTTTATCGCCACACAGGCGGCGGGGCGTCTGGCGGATATGTGGGGGCTTGCCACGCTGATCGGGCGCGGTGTCACCGGCTTTGCCGTCTGCTCTGTGCTGTTGACGGGCGTTGTGCTGGCCGGTTTCGGCACGCTTCCGGTGCTGTTGATCGGGCTGTTTCTGGCCTATTCCTTTCTGGGGGTCGTTGTGCCTTCGGCGATGGTCGCGGCCCTTGATGCGCATGGGCGGCGCGCGGGTATGGCGTCCTCGCTCAGCGGAAGCCTGACAATGCTGACGGGGGCCTTTTGCATCGCTGCGACGACGCCGTTCTTTGACGGCACCGCTGTGCCCATGGTGGTGAGCATCGCGCTGTGTGGTGTGGCCGCATTGGGGCTGGTGATCTTTACCATGCCCAAGCTGCGCCAGCAGCAGGATGCCGCGGCGGCCGACCAGATGCCCGCCGCGGCCTAAAGGTCATTCCGCCGGTGGGGTATGGGCCGGCGGTCCGGTGTCCTCCCACTGGATCACGGTTGTTTGCAGCCTGCGAGCGTCGCGCGCCAGCGCCCAGTCCTGCGCGGATTTGCTGGCGCGCCCCAGTGACATCTTGGCCAGCAGCCGCGCGATCCAGCGGGCATAGGTGGTGGCCCACACGCGGATCGCCAGCATGGACGGGGTGACCAGCAGCGTCAGCACCGTCGCGATGCCCAGACCAAAGACCACCGCCGTTGCCAGCTGTTTCCACCACAGCGCCGTGGGGCTGTCGATGGTGTAGCCGCCATTGGCAAAGTCGAGGCTCAGCCCGAACATCATCGGCGCAAGCCCAGCCATCGTGGTGATGGTGGTCAGCAGAACGGGGCGGATACGGGCCTGCGCCGTGCGAATGATCGCCTCGATCCGCGGCATGTACTGGCTGAACTCCTGATAGGTATCGATCAGGATGATGTTATTGTTCACCACAATCCCCGCCAGCGCCACGATCCCCGTGCCCGTCATGATGATCGAAAACGTCTGATCCATCACCAACATGCCAATCAACACGCCCGTGGTCGATAGCACCACCGCCAGCAGTACCAGCACCGAGTTGTAGATGCTGTTGAACTGCGCCAGCAGGATGATGAACATCAACCCCAGTGCCGCGGTAAAGGCCGAGGACAAGAACGCCTGACTTTCGGCCTGATCCTCTTGGTCGCCGGTCCATTCATAGCTGACGCCCGCGGGCAGGGGCCGGGTTTCCAGCCATTTGGTCAGCTCCGCAATCCGTTCGTTGGCATTGATCGGGATCATGCGGAGGGTGCCATTGTCCAGCTCTTGTTGCAGATCGACGCCTTGGGCGGCATTGGTCCGGTTGGTGATCTTGAAGGCCGCGCCCTCGGGCCCCGTGATATCGCCCGCGTCCCCCGCAGGGCGCATCGTAGCGAGGGTGATTGTCGTCTCGCCCGCCTGTGCCGTGCCCGTCTGTGCCGTGCCCGTTTGCGCGGTGCCTTGGGAGGCATCCACCGTGCGCACCAGTTTGACCAGCCCGGGGAAGACATCGGCCTTCACATCAAGATAGCGTTTCTGGTCGATCCGGTTGATCTCTGCCAGCTTGGGCACGGGGGTGCGGGTGATGAAGTTCGACAGCGGCACCAGCCCATCCACGGTGCGCACCTTCAGCGTGTCCAGCGTGCTGAGCACACGGTCTTCTTGCGGCAGGCGCACCCTGATCTCGATCTCTTCGTCCGAACTGTCGACCCGCATCGTGTCCAGCAGCAGCCCGCGGGTGACCAGCTGTACCATCGCGCCGACGGTGACCACATCAGCCCCGTATTGCCCCGCCTTGGCGACATCTACGTCGATCTGCCAGTCGATGCCGGGCAGGGGGCGGGTGTCTTCGATCAGGGTCAGGCCGGGGGTTTTCTCGAAGGTGTCACGGGCCTGTGCCGTGGCGGCGATCAGGTCAGTGAAACTGTCGGATTTCAGACGCAGGTGCACCGGCTTGCCCGACGCAGGGCCGCGCGCCTGTGCAAGGATTTCGATCTTGATGCCGGGGATCGCGCTCAGCGCTTCGGTGAGCTCTGCGATCACGATGTCGCCGTCGAGTTCCGGGCGCAGGGCGCGGTCTTCCCACGGGATGGTTTCAAGCTGCACCTGACCGATGCTGTCCTTGGGGGCCTGCGCCCCGCCGGTATTGCTGTCGAGCCCGCCCTCACCAGCAAAGGCAAAGGCGGTAGAGACACCGGGATGCGCCAGCACGATCGTCTCCGCCTGCTGCATGATCGCGTCTTTTTCCGCCAGCGACAGGTTGCCCCGGGCCAGCACATAGACGATCGCCTGCTCGGGCTCGGATTCGACAAAGAATTCCACGCCTTTGCTGTTGTTGCCAAAGAAGATCATCGTGGTGCCGACAAAGACAAAGACGACCCCGGCGACCACCAGCGGCATCACCGGATTGCCCGCGATAAAGGCAATGAGCCGCCCGAAGGCTGATCGACGGTAGCCGGCCTTGATCACGGTGGGCTCTTTGCGGAACAGCCGCGATGTGACCCAGCGGCCCCCGCGGCCCATGCGGGTGAACAGCGCGAAAAAGCTGGTCAGCCCCAAAAGCACGCCCGATATCGCCACCGCCACCAGCGCGCAGAGTACTGCGATGCAGATAAAGACCACGGCAAAGACCGGAATGACCGAGCCAAGGATATCCAGCCCGTCCATGCCCGCGAACTGCGCCGAGATCACGGCAAACAGCGGCTGCATCAGCGCCAGCGGCAGGGCGATCATCGCGGCGACAATGGGAAACAGCAGCAGATGCAGATAGAACCGCAGCTTGGCGATGGCAGTCATATTCTGTGCCATCCAGCGTTCCAGCCGTCCGGTGACGCCGCCCATGACGGGTAGATAGATCAGCGCCACCACCAGCGAGGCGGAGAGCACAAAGATCAGCGTGACCGGCAACATGCCCATGAACTCCCCCGGGACGCCGGGCCAGAACAACATGGGCAGGAAGGCGCAAAGGGTGGTCGCGGTGGACGAGATGATGGGCCAGAACATGCGTTTGGCGGCCTCGACATAGGCGGCCATGGGGCCTTCGCCCTGTTGCTGGCGCGCGTCGGCATATTCCACCACAACAATCGCGCCATCCACCAGCATCCCCACCGCAAGGATCAGCCCGAACATCACGATGTTCGAGATGGAGATCCCCATCAGCGCGAGAAAGGCAAAACACAGCAGGAACGACGTGGGAATCGCAAAGCCCACCAGCAGGGCCGCACGGATACCCAAGGCGGCGAGCACCACGATCATCACCAGCGCGATCGCGGTAAAGACCGACCCCAGAAGCTGCTGCACCATACTGTCGACGATGCGGCTCTGGTCGTTCGAGGTGCCAAGCGTGACAGCGGCTTTCAGCCCCTCTGGCCAGGCGGCGCTTTGGGCGGCGACGATCTCTTTCACCTGGGTGGAGGTGTCGATCAGGTTATAGCCCTTGCGTTTGACCACCTGCAGCGCCAGCGTCTTTTCCCCGTTGAACCGCGCGGTGCCTTCTCGGTCTTCAAAGGTCAGGTTGATGGTCGCCAGATCGCCCAATGTCACCACGCGGTCGCCGTTGGTCTTGACCGGCAGCGCATAGACATCGCGCGGTTCATCAAAGGAGGACGGGATCTTGACCGAGAAACTGCCCTGATCCGATTGCACTTCGCCCGCGGCAATCAGCTGGTTGTTATTCTGCACCACATTGATCAGCTCGCCCGCGGTCACGTCATAGGCTTCCAGCCGCAACGGATCGATCAGCACTTCAAGCATCTCGTCACGGTCGCCCGCCAACCCTGCTTCAAGCACCGCATCCACGCCTTCCAGTGCGTCTTGCAGATCACGCGCAACGCGGGCCATGGTCCGTTCGGGCACGGGGCCGGTGAGGTTGACGATGATGATGGGGAATTCGGAAAAGTTGATCTCTGTGATCGAATATTTCTCGTAACCTTCGGGGAATTTGGATTCCGCCGTGCTCATCGCGTCGCGCACGTCGGCCATGATCTTGGACTTGTCCCAGCCGAATTCGAATTCCAGCGCGACACCGGCGTAGTTTTCGGCGGCGGTGCCGGTCATGGTCTTCAGGCCGTCCAGATCGGAAAGCTCTGTCTCCATCGGTTTGACCAGCAGGGTTTCGCTATCCGCGGCAGAGATGCCCGGAAACTGGACCGAGACGAAAAGCGCCGGGATCTCGATGTCAGGCTCGCCCTCTTTGGGCAGGGTGGAATAGGCATAGCCCCCCACCACGAGGCTCAGCAGGATAAACGCCATGACCATACGGGCACGGCCCGCGGCCCAATCGACCATGCCGCTCATTCCGGGGCCTCGTCGCGGAAGGTCGGGGTCACGGTCACGCCAGCGGTGACATATTCCTGCCCCAGAACGATGACATTCGCCTGTTCAGGCAGGCCGGTGACCCAGATGCCTTCGGGCGTGTCGCGCACAAGTGTGACTGCGGCGAAATCAACGGTATTCTCGGCGTCGATCAGACGCACGCCAAGGGTGCCGTCATCATTCAGCGTCAGGGCCGATTGCGGCAGCAGATGCGCCTCGACCCCGGCCGAGGCGATGGCGATTTCGGCGGTCTGGCCGTCGCGGATGCTCAGATCGGGGTTGGGCACCTCGATTTCCACCTGAAAGGTGCGTGTCGTCGGATCGGAGGCGCGCGAGATAAAGGTGACGGTGCCTGCGATCTCGCGGTCGCCCGCGGCCAGCCGCGCCTGTGCCTGCGCGCCAAGGCTGACGCGGTCAACCTCGGTCTCTGGCACAAAGCCCACCAGTTTGATCGGGTCAAGCTGGATCACCTGCGCACAAAGCGATCCGGTTTGCAGCAGGCTGCCAAGCTCTGCGGTGTCGCTTTCCAGCAGCCCTTCGAACGGCGCGGTGAGGGTCAGCCGGTCAATCTCGGCCTGTGTGCTGGCAACGGCGGCCTCCGCAGCCTCAATGCCGGAATGTGCCGCATTCAGCCCCGCCTCGGCGGAGCTGAGTGCGGCGCGCGCGGCGGCGACAGCTGCTTCGGCGGTGGCCAGCGTGGTCTGCGACGAAAACCCGCCTTCGCCCAGTTTTTGTGCCGCGTTCAGCTTGATCAGGGTTTCATCCAGACGGGCCTGCGCCTCGGCCACGCGGGCCTGTGCCTCCGGGACGCGGGATTGTGCTTCGTTGCGGCGGGCCTGCGCCTCTGCCTGTTGCGCGCCACGGGTACCGGGGTCCAGCTCGCACAGCACATCGCCCGCGTTCACGGTCGCGCCCTTGCGCAGCGGGGCCGATACCACAACGGCAGAGGTTTCCGCCTTGACCGCCACCTGCCGCGCCGCCGTGGTCTGACCGCGCACGATCACAGCAGAGGCGAGCGGTGCGGCCGCGCTGCGCTGCACCACGACCTTCACCCGCGCGGGCTCTGCCACATCGGAGGGGGACGCGGTATCGGCGCTGTCGGCATCCACCGCAGGCGCCGGAGGTTGCGCGGCCCCCTGTGCCAGCCCCAACAGGGCGTCGCGTTCGAAAATTGCCATATACATCAGGGCGGATACGGCGATGGCCGCCAGAAGGGGGAAGATGCGCATTCGGGCCTCGGTTCAGTAAACGCGGGCGTTGCGGCACCGCAGTATGTCGTATGCTATAGGGCCAAATGCTTAAGCGAATAAAACTGAACTGCATAGTTCACTATTGAAAAAACTTGCGACATGCGACCTTGTGAACAACGCGTGGGTCACTTGCTGTGCAGCCAAGCCCTTGGCAGCACAGCAGCCGCAGGTTAAGAGGGGCGTTAAATCAGGCGGGACGGGTACCACATGAGCGATACAGACAGTTTCATCGACGAAGTAAACGAAGAGGTCCGCCGCGACCGGTTCTACTTTATGCTCAAACGCTATGGCTGGATTGCGGTGCTGGCCGTGATCCTGCTGGTCGGTGGGGCCGCGTGGAACGAATACCAAAAAGCGCAGGCCCGCGCAGAGGCGGAAACCCTTGGCGACGCGATGTTTGCGGCGCTTTCCGCTGAAGATACCGCCGCCCGCGCTGCCGCCTTTGAAAAAATCGAGGCCACAAACCCCCGCGCCGGTGCCATGCTGGGCTTGCTGACCGCCGCCGAACAAGCCCAAGCAGGCGAGACCGACGCCGCCGTCGCCACCTTGAACGGCATCGGGCTGGATGCGGATGTGCCCGCGATCTACCGCGAAATCGCCCAGTTCAAGGCGATTACCCTGCAAGGATCGGATATGCCCGCCAATGAACGCCGTCTGGCGTTGGAAAATCTGGCGCAGCCCGGCAGCAGCCTGCGCTTGCTGGCGCAAGAACAACTGGCCATGATCGACATCGAAGAAGACGCCCCCGAGGCGGCGATCGAACGCTATCAGGGTATCCTGAACGACGCGGATGTGACCTCGGACTTGCAACAACGCGCCCTTCAGGTGATTGTCGCCTTGGGGGGGGATCCGCAAATGGGTACCGCAGCCCCCGCGCCGCAAACGGACACCGTGCCGGCGCTGGATGCAGACAATAACTAATCCTGCCTGAACCCTTCAGGTGACACGGAATTAAAGAGCAAAGCGAGCAGGGCCATGACCATTCTCCACAGCATCTCCTTGAAACCCACGTCGACGCGCCGTGCCTCACTTGGGATGGGGGCGGTGGTGGCATCGCTGCTGCTGTCGGCCTGCGCCGAACCAGAGGTGATCCTGCCCGGCGTGCGCGAGGATGTGCGATCGGTCCTGCAAGGCAGCGACGGCTTTGCGGCCCCCGCCGATGCGCCGGTGCCAGCCAATACAACACGCGCGATTTCGCTGCCCGCGGCGACCACAAACGCCAGCTGGTCGCAAAGCCCCGGCACGCCAAGCACCCGCGTCAGCCACCCCGCGCTTGGTGCAGCACCGCAGCTTGCGTGGTCCGCCTCTATCGGGAAGGGAGACAGCCGCAAGCAACGCATCACCGCGACGCCTGTCGTGTCTGGCGGGCGTGTGTTCACCATCGATTCCGGCGCGACGGTCACCGCGACCTCTGCCACATCGGGGGCCACACTATGGACCCGTGACCTGACGCCGCAAAGCGACGGGCAGGGGGATGCGACGGGCGGCGGCTTGGCCGTCGATGGCAACACAGTCTATGTTTCGCTCGGCTTCGGGTCGGTCACGGCGCTGGATGTCGACAGTGGCGGCACGCGCTGGACGCAGGATATCGACGGCACCGGATCGGGGGCCCCGACAGTCTTTGGCGATATGGTCTATTTCACCTCCGGCGACGATACCGGTTGGGCGCTGAACAAATCCAACGGCCGCGTGCAATGGCAGACCGGGTCGACCAGCAGCATCAACAATGTGCTTGGCGCACCGGCCCCCGCCGTGGGGTCGCAGATCGCCGTGCTGGCCTTTGGCTCGGGCGAGGTGCAAGGGCTCTTCCGTCAGGGCGGGCTGGATCGTTGGAACACGTCCGTCGTGGGCAAACGCCCGGGGCGCGCGTTGGCCAATATCTCTGACGTGACAAGCGCGCCGGTAATCTCTGGCGATACCGTTTACGTGGGCAACCAGTCGGGCCGTCTGGCGGCGCTGAGCCTTGGCGGCGGCGAACGCCAGTGGACCGCGCGCGAAGGCGCAATCGGCCCCGTCTGGCCCGCAGGCGACAGCGTCTTTGTCGTGACCGACCTGAACGAGCTGGTGCGTCTGGATGCCAGCACCGGCACCCGCATCTGGGGCACACCGCTGCCGAATTTCGTCAAGGACAAGCCCAAGCGCCAGTCCGAGGTCTTTGGCAACTACGGCCCCATCCTTGCCGGTGGCCGCGTGATCGTGGCCTCTAGCGATGGCACGCTGCGCAGCTTTGACCCCACCAATGGCGCGCTGGTTGCACAGGTGACGATCCCCGGCGGGGCGACCACTGCGCCGGTCGTGGCGGGGGGCGTTCTGTACGTCGTATCCGCGAAAGGGCAATTGCACGCTTTCCGTTAGGCCGCAAATAGGCTAAGCGGCGGGCTTGACCTAGTCTTCGGAGCCGTTCCATGTCTTTCACCCTCGCCATTGTGGGCCGTCCCAACGTCGGGAAATCCACGCTGTTCAACCGTCTGGTCGGTAAAAAGCTGGCGTTGGTCGATGATCAGCCCGGTGTGACGCGCGATCTGCGCGAAGGCGCGGCGCGGCTTGCCGACCTGCGATTCACTGTGGTGGATACCGCCGGACTTGAAGAAGTCACCGACGACAGTTTGCAGGGCCGGATGCGCCGCCTGACCGAACGTGCCGTGGATATGGCGGACATCTGCCTGTTCATGATCGACGCCCGCGTGGGTGTCACGCCGTCCGATCTGGTCTTTGCCGATATCCTGCGCAAGAAATCCGCCCATGTCATTCTGGCCGCCAACAAGGCAGAGGGCAAAGCCGCCGACGCCGGTGTGATCGAGGCCTACAGCCTTGGTCTTGGCGAACCGATCCGCCTGTCTGCCGAACACGGCGAGGGGCTGAACGATCTTTATACCCATCTGATGCCAATCGCCGACAGTTTCGCCGAGCGGGCGCAAACCGATGCGCCGGAAACAGATGTGGACCTGACCGAGGAAGAAGCCGAACTGGGCGACGAAGAGGCACCCGTGCCCGTCCCCACCAAGACCAAGCCCTTGCAGGTGGCCGTCGTAGGCCGTCCGAACGCGGGTAAATCCACCCTGATCAACCAGATCATGGGTGAGGATCGTCTGCTCACCGGACCGGAAGCGGGGATCACCCGTGATGCGATTTCGCTGCAAACCGACTGGTTCGACGTGCCCATGCGGATCTTTGACACCGCCGGGATGCGTAAACGCGCGAAGGTGCAGGAAAAGCTCGAAAAGCTGAGCGTCAGCGACGGGTTGCGCGCGGTGAAATTCGCCGAGGTTGTGGTGGTTCTGCTGGATGCGGATATCCCCTTTGAACAGCAAGACCTGCGCATCGCCGATCTGGCCGAACGCGAAGGCCGCGCCGTTGTGGTTGCGGTGAACAAATGGGATCTTGAGACGGACAAACAGGGCAAGTTGAAAGACCTGCGCGAAAGCTTTGAACGGCTTCTGCCGCAGCTCAAGGGCGCGCCTTTGGTGACCGTTTCGGCCAAGACCGGGCGCGGGATGGACCGCTTGCACAACGCGATCATGCGCGCCTATGAGGTCTGGAACCGCCGTGTCACCACCGCACAGCTGAACCGCTGGCTGTCTGGCATGATGGAGGCGCACCCGCCCCCCGCGCCGCAAGGCAAGCGTATCAAGCTGCGCTATATGACCCAAGCCAAGACCCGCCCGCCGGGGTTCGTGGTCATGTGTAGCCATCCCGATAAGGTGCCGGAAAGCTATAACCGCTATCTTGTCAACGGGTTACGGCTGGACTTTGACATGCCGGGCACGCCGATCCGCTTGTGGATGCGCGGCCAATCGGACGCCAACCCCTATAAGGGGCGCAAAAAAGCGAAGCCGTCGAAGCTGCGCAAACATACCGACGGGCACCGCAAGGACCGTTAGAAGTTACAAAAAATCGGGACCGGAGTTTACAAAACTCCGGTCCTTTGCGTTTAGCCGCGCCGCCATGACCGGTAGGTGGGCAGGATCAACGCAATGGCACCCCCCGCGGCCAGCGCCGCAACGGTCGGGGCTGTCGCGACATTCGCCACCACCACAGCGACCAGCGCCCAGATCACCCCGATCCCATAGGTCGGCGCGCGCATCAGCGACGATTGCACACCCGCTGCGATCACAATCGCCAGCCCGACAAAGACCAGCCCCGCGGTTGGCCCGCTCATCCAGCCATAGCCGGCCGCCAGCAGCCCCAAAGACACGCAGGAGGCCGCACTCAGCCAGCCCGCATAAAGCCCCACGGGCAGGGCGGCAAAGCCGCGATCCTCACGCGGGGCGCGGAACAACGCGTAAAGCGCCGACACCAGCATCACCCAGATCAGCACGGACGCCCAGATCGGGCTTGCCACGGCCACGGCAAGCCAGAAACAGCCCACAAACAGCGATAGCGCAAGCGGCAGACGCATGTCGTGCCAAAGGTAATCCGCGCGGCGTTTCCACAGGCCCCAGCCCATGCCGACGATCAGCCAGACATAGATCAGCCCCCAGATCGAGAACGCGTAGCCCGCAGGCTGCACCGGCGGGTTGTCTTGGGGAATGGGGAATTGGTCCGGCGAAAAGCCGTTGAAGCCGGAGACAAAAAAAGGCGACACGGCAAAGCCGATCGCCAGCAGAAAGGTCAGAAGGGCAATAAGGGAACGGGACATCGGGCTACCTTGCGAAAAGTGGTTCTCGCCTCAGATAGCCCGATGATCCCAGCGTTCAATCAGCTGAGCGTGCCGTC
>NZ_DGMH01000050.1:261380-261779 GCF_002388305.1 Sulfitobacter sp. UBA4523 | reverse complement strand
AAGAACGCGGGCGAAGCCATTGAAAGCCGCAAGCAAAATGACCCAGAGGCCGACATAGACCCGCGCATCGAGGTGCAGTTGACCACAACCCAAACGGCGCTACAAATCACCATAGCGGATAATGGCATCGGATTGCCGGAAGACCGCGCGCGACTGTTCGAGCCATATGTCACCACCCGATCCGAAGGGACTGGCCTTGGCCTGCCCATCGTGAAAAAGATCATCGAAGAACACGGCGGGACATTGTCGTTGGAAAACGCGCCGGTCTTCGCGGGCGAAACACATTTCGGCGCAATGGCGGTGATCACGCTACCCCTTGCTGCCCCCACCGGAACCCCAGAACTGGAGACCCATAATGAGTGACATCCTGATCGTTGACGACGAACGCGACATCCGCGA
>NZ_DGMH01000050.1:230988-261274 GCF_002388305.1 Sulfitobacter sp. UBA4523 | reverse complement strand
GACGACGAACGCGACATCCGCGAGTTGATTTCGGACATTCTGGAAGACGAAGGCTTTGTCACGCGGTTGGCCGGCAATTCGGACGAGGCGATCTCGGCCATCAACGCGGAACCGCCAGCGCTGATGATCCTTGATATCTGGTTGAAAGACAGCCGGATGGACGGGATCGACATTCTGAAAACGGTAAAGCGGGACAATCCGGATGTGCCTGTTGTCATCATCTCGGGGCATGGGAACATCGAAATCGCGGTCGCGGCGATCAAGCAGGGTGCCTATGACTTCATCGAAAAACCCTTTAATATCGACCAGTTGATGGTGGTGATCCGCCGCGCGATGGAAACCTCGCGCCTGCGTCGCGAGAACCACAGCCTCAAACGGCGCGAGGTCGCGAGCACTGATATGATCGGCAGCTCGACCGCCTTCAAAACGCTGATGGGGCAGCTTGACAAGGTCACGAAGTCGAACGGTCGGGTGATGCTGCGCGGCCCTGCGGGGGCGGGCAAAGAGATCGCCGCGCGCTATATCCATGCCAATTCCAACCGGGCCTCGGCCCCCTTCGTGACGGTCAACTGCGCCAGTGTCGCGCCGGACCGCATGGAAGAAGTGTTGTTTGGCCGCGAAACCCCCGACCGTGGGGTAGAGCCGGGCCTGCTGGAACAGGCGCATGGCGGGGTGATCTTCTTTGACGAGGTGGCCGATCTGCCGCTGGGGACACAATCGAAAATCCTCCGTGTCCTGGTGGACCAGCAATTCACCCGCGTCGGCGGCAACGACAAGGTGCGTGTCGATCTGCGTGTTATATCCAGCACAAACAAGGACTTGGACGCCGCGATTAAAGCAGACACCTTCCGGCAGGAACTATTTCACCGGCTCAACGTCGTGCCGATCTCTGTCCCGTCGCTAGAGGACCGCCGCGAGGATATCCCCGTCTTGGCGCGCCACTTTATCGCGGATTTCAACGCCTCGCAGGGGTTGCCGCTGCGCGAATTCTCGGGCGATGCAGAGGCGTTGTTGCAGACGATGGTTTGGCCGGGCAACGTGCGTCAGCTCAAGAACCTGGTGGAACGTGTGCTGATCCTTGGCGACGGTACCGGCCCGATCGAAGCGCGCGAGCTGCCGGGCGAGGAAGAAACCACCGATGAAGAGGGCCGCGTGGTGCTGTCCGGTGCCTTGGCGACCTTGCCCCTGCGCGAGGCCCGCGAGGCGTTTGAACGCGAATACCTGCTGACCCAGATCAACCGGTTCGGCGGCAACATCAGCCGCACCGCGAATTTCGTCGGCATGGAACGGTCGGCGCTGCATCGCAAGCTCAAAAGTCTCGGGGTGGTGACCTCGGCCAAGTCGGGCACGCGGGTGGCGCATGTGGATGATGACGGGGCAGCCGATAGCTGACCGCGTTCGCTACCCCCGCGTCACGATCTGGAAACTGCCATCGTCATTGCGGATCACGCAGGCGTTTTCGGTCAGCGCGGGCAGGGCGGTCGTGCGCCCCTGCGGCGCGGCCTTGGCGATGCCGGCGGGGCATTGCGGGATCGACACCGGGGCAAAGCCGGCATCCGCCATACATTGCGTTTCAACCCTTTTGCGCAGATCGGCACTGGGATCGACCGTATAGGTTTGCCCGGGCTCGAAATATCCCGCGCGGGAAGTGCAACGGCCATCGGACCGGCAGACGCGGCGCGGCGGGATGAAACGGGGCGGGGTGCGCACGGTTTGAAGCGCCACGGGCACCTGCGCCAAGGCATCGACCTGACATTGCGTGGTCTGGCGTTCGACCATCGCGACAGTGGCACCGGGCTTGTAGTAGGTGTTCAACGGTGCGCAGGCCGCCAGTGCCACGCCACCCCAGATGATCAAAGCCGTTTTCCGCATTTGCGCCCCCGTCTTGCTATGGAAGCAAGTCTGACATTTGAATTGACCCTTGCATAGCCATCTGTCATTCAAATCACTGGCATATCACGGGTCACGCGGGCACGCCCCAGCTGGTGACGCAAGGCAAGGCTTCACGCCAAAGGAACCCCATTTATGAAAGTGATCATTTGCGGCGCAGGGCAGGTCGGGTGGCAGATTGCCCGCCATCTTTCGGGCGAACGCAACGACGTCACAATCGTTGACAGCAACGCCGATCTGGTGCGCCGCGCCACCGATACGCTGGATGTGCAAGGGATTGCCGGCTTTGCAAGCTACCCCGATGTGCTGGACCGCGCCGGTGCCCGCGATGCCGAGATGATCATTGCCGCCACCCATTCGGACGAGGTGAACATGGTCACCTGTCAGGTGGCCCACTCGGTCTTTGGCATCAACCGCAAGATCGCGCGGCTGCGCAGCCAATCCTATCTGACGGCGATCTATTCCGATCTTTATCGTCGCGATCACATGCCGATCGACGTTGTAATCTCGCCCGAAAAAGAGGTGGCAAATGCGGCGTTGCAACGGCTTTCGGCCCCGGCGGCCTTCGATACAGAGACGTTCATGGACGGGATGGCGCATCTGATCGGTATCCAGATCGACGAAGACTGCCCGGTTGTGAACACGCCGCTGCGACAGTTGACCGATCTGTTCTCGACGCTGCGCGCCGTTGTCGTCGGGGTGCGCCGTGATGGCACGCTGTTTGCGCCGGAATCCAAGGACCAGCTGTTTGTCGGTGACGCCTGCTATGTCTTTTGCCACCGCGATGACATCCCCCGCACGCTCGAGATTTTTGGCAAGACCACCAGCAAGCTTGAACGTGTCGTGCTTGTGGGCGGGGGGAATGTCGGGCTGGCCGTGGCCCAGAACCTCGAGGCGCGCGGCAAGCGGGTGCGCACCAAGATGATCGAGAAGAACCGCCGCATCGCGGAACGCGCCGCCGAGGCGTTGGAGCGGACGATCGTGCTTAACGGTGACGGGCTGGACGCGTCCCTGCTGGCCGAAGCGGGGATTGGCCGCGCCGATGCGATGATGGCGATCACCGATGACGACAAGACCAACATGCTGGCCTGCGTGCGCGCCAAATCCGAAGGTTGCCCCTATGTCATCGCGCTGATCAATGACCCCACGCTGGTCCCGCTGATGGAGCCTTTGGGCATCGACGCCTATATCAACCCGCGTTCCACCACCGTCAGCTCTATCCTGCGGCACATCCGTCACGGGCGGGTGCGGTCGGTCTATTCCATCGGCGACGCCGAGGCAGAGGTGATCGAGGCTGAGGTGCTATCGACCTCGCCGATTGCGGGCAAACGCGTGTCCGACATTGATTTCCCCGAAGGGGCATTGATGGGCATGGTCCGCAAGGGCGACGAGGTCATGCGCCCCCTTGGCACGACACGCATCGAAGAAGGTGACGTCATCGCTGTGTTCTGTCTGGCCAAAGACGTGCCGCAGGTCGAACAGCTGATGCAGGTCTCCATCGACTTTTTCTGATGGTGCCTGCGTCCAAATTACCGGAGCGCCGCACGTGAGACGCAAATCCTATATCCGCCGCGAGATCCTTGAACTGCCGCTGTTCTTGCTGATTTTCGGTGTGTTCAGCGCCTCGACGATCTTTCCGGCGATCTTTGCGCTGACCACCCAAGACCATCTGGCATCGCGGGCGTTTTTCTATTCGGGGCTGCTGGGGGTGATTATCTTTACCCTGATTGCGGTCGCCCATGCCGGACGGCGCGCGCGGCACGGGGCCTTGGGGCCGTTGATGTCGTTGTTTTCCAGCTTTGTCTTCCTGCCCGCGCTGCTGGCGATCCCGTTTCTCGAGGCTTTGCCAACCACGCGGTTCCTGCACGCCTATTTCGATATGGTCAGCGCGATCACCACGACCGGCGCGACGCTGTTCGATGATCCCGGGCGGATCAGTGACACGCTGCATCTGTGGCGCGCGCAGGTCGCCTGGATGGGCGGGCTGCTGATGTGGATCGCGGCGTCGGCCATTCTGGCCCCCTTACACCTTGGCGGATTCGAGGTGACCTCGCAGGCCGAACCCGGCAACCCGGACGAACGCCGCAGCAATATGGGCCAGATCGACCCGCGCCAACGGTTGCTCAGATCCGCGGCGGCGCTGACGCCTACCTATCTGGCGCTGACGCTGATGCTGTGGCTGCTGCTGCTGGCCAACGGAGATCGATCGCTGGTGGCGCTGTGCCATGCGATGTCGGTGCTGGCGACCTCGGGCATCTCGCCACTTGGGGGGACGCATGACACCGGTGTCGGTTTCGGGGCCGAGGCGATGATGATGCTGTTCATGCTGTTCGCGCTGTCGCGGCTGACCTTTTCCAAAGACACGGTGACGGCGACGCAAGGGGGGCTTTTTACCGATCCGGAATTCCGCATGGGGCTGGCGCTGATCCTCGGCGTGCCCGTGGTGCTGTTCGTGCGCCATTTCCTTGGCGCTTTCGATGTAGATGCCAGCGCCGAAGCGCTTGAGACCGGCAGCGCCTTCTGGGGGGCCATGTTCACGGTCACCTCCTTTCTGACCACCACCGGATTTGTCAGCGCCTCATGGGCCGAAGCGCAAAGCTGGTCGGGGCTCGAGACCCCGGGGCTGATCCTCATGGGGCTGGCGCTGATCGGTGGCGGGGTGGCGACCACGGCCGGAGGGGTCAAGCTGCTGCGGGTCTTTGCGCTGTATCGCAATGGCGTCCGCGAGATGGAACGGCTGGTCCATCCGCACTCTGTCTCGGGCGCCGGTCAAGCGGGGCGGCGGCTGCAAAGCAACGGGGCGTTCATCGCCTGGATATTCTTTATGCTGTTCGCGCTGTCGCTGGCGGGGGTGACCCTGCTGCTGACCTTCGTCGGCGCGCCCTTTGCCGATGCGCTGGTAATGTCGGTGGCCACACTGGCGACAACCGGCCCGTTGATGGAGTTTGCCGCCGATGCCCCCATCGCGTTGATCCAGCTGGGCGACGGGGCCAAGATGATCCTATGTGCGGCGATGGTGCTGGGGCGGTTGGAAACTTTGGCGATTATTGCGCTGCTCACCCCTGATCTGTGGCGCGCGTGACACGGGATGCGGCTTTGCGCGCAACAGTTCTGACATTTTGGGGTGGAAACTCTGTGCGCGGGTCTTCATAGTCTTCCGAAGGGGTAAACCGATCCGCGGTTGCCAGCAAGAACAACAGCAAGAATAAGAGCGAGACCAACAATGGCGGCTGACCGACAAAACCTACAAGACGCATTCCTGAACCATGTGCGCAAGACAAAGGTGCCGGTAACGATTTTCCTGATCAACGGTGTGAAGCTGCAAGGCGTCATCACATGGTTTGACAATTTCTGTGTTCTTCTGCGCCGTGATGGCCAATCGCAGCTTGTGTACAAACATGCGATTTCCACGATCATGCCAAGCACGCCGATCTCGCTATACGAGGGTGAAGACGCTAATTGAGCCGTCCTCCGTTTCAAATTGATGACACCGCAGGCCCGAAGCGTACCCGGGCTTGGGTGATTCACCCTGACATCAAGTCAGACAATGACCGCCGCATCGCGGAGCCCGCCTTGGCGGAAGCCGTCGCCTTGGCCCGTGCCCTGCCGCATCTGGACGTGGAAGGGGCCAATATTGTGCCCCTGCGCACCGTCAGCGCGGGCATGCTGTTCGGCTCTGGCAAGATCGAGGAGCTTCGGCTTGTCTTTGAAGAGGCCGAGGTTGAACTGGTGCTGGTCGATGGACCAGTGACGCCGGTCCAGCAGCGCAACCTTGAAAAAGCATGGGGCGTCAAACTGCTTGACCGTACCGGTCTGATCCTCGAGATTTTCAGCGACCGCGCCGCCACCCGCGAAGGGGTGCTGCAGGTTGAAATGGCTGCGCTGAACTACCAGCGCACGCGTCTGGTCCGTGCCTGGACCCACCTTGAACGTCAAAGGGGTGGTTTGGGCTTTGTCGGGGGCCCCGGCGAAACCCAGATTGAATCGGACCGCCGCGCCATTGACGAACAACTGGTGCGCTTGCGCCGGCAGTTGGACAAGGTCGTCAAGACTCGGGCTCTGCACCGCGCCGCGCGTGCCAAGGTACCGTTCCCCATCGTGGCGCTGGTGGGCTATACCAACGCAGGCAAATCGACTTTGTTCAACAGGATGACCGGTGCCGATGTGATGGCGAAAGACATGTTGTTTGCCACGCTGGACCCGACCATGCGCAGCCTTGTGCTGCCCGACGGGCCAGAGATCATTCTAAGCGACACCGTGGGCTTCATCTCTGACCTGCCGACGGAACTGGTCGCCGCCTTCCGCGCAACACTGGAAGAGGTTCTGGCCGCCGATATCATCTGCCACGTGCGCGATATCTCTCATGCAGAGACGGAAAGTCAGGCACGCAATGTGCGCGATATCCTGACGTCCTTGGGCGTGCCCAAGGATACGCGCAGCTTCGAGGTCTGGAACAAGCTCGACCAGTTAGATGACGATCGTGCCGCTGCCGTACGCGCCCGTGCGCAGCGCGACGACAGTGTTCTTGCCATCTCTGCCATCACGGGTGAGGGGTTGGAGGAGTTGCAAGCGGTCATCGCCGAAGCGCTGCAAGGTGCTGTGCGTGAAGCCGAGCTGACGCTGGCCTTTGCCGATGGCAAGAAACGCGCCTGGCTGTTCGAACAGGACGTCGTGATCGAGGAAACCCAAACCGAAGACGGGTTTAACTTGATCGTGCGCTGGTCGGCACAGCAAGAAGCGCAATACCAGCGGTTGTAAGGCCGGCAGCTTTCGGGACCAATTGAAATAAGTAAAAAAACGCCCGGAAAAGTCGCATTTTCCGAGCGCTGCTGCATATGATTGGGGAGCGTTGATTTTTCAGGAGCCCCCGATGACTTTGATTATTCTTTATGTGCTGACATTCGCGATCTTTCTGGGGCTCGACTTTCTGGGCCTGAGCTATCTGATCAAACCGGTTTTCAGCCGTGATATCGGCCCCTTGCTGCTGGACCAGTTCCGGCTTTTGCCCGCCTTTGTCTTCTATGCCTTCTATATTGCTGTGCTGCTGTATTTCGTCAGCTGTCCCGCGGTGGCACAGGATAAATCCTTGCTGTGGGTCTTTGGCAATGCGGCGCTGATCGGGGCCTTGGGGTATGGCACCTATGAGTTCACCAACCTCGCGACGTTGAAAGACTGGACACCACAGATGGTGGCGACGGATTTCTCTTGGGGGGTGGTGTTGACCGGGACCTCTGCCACGTTGGGGGTCTGGGGCACGCGGGTGTTTTCCTGACGGTTCAGGGGTCAGGGAAGAGGGGGCCAGCCCCCCGGCCTTTGGCCGCCCCCCGGGATTTTGGGCCATTTGGAATTAGCGGCCAAGCTCGGACGAGAAGCGCCATGCGCCGGGTTGCAGCTTGTGTAATTCCCAGTCGCCGACGCGCGCGCGGATCAGGCGGAGTGTCGGCAGGCCGACATGGGCCGTCATGCGCCGCACCTGACGGTTGCGACCTTCGGTGATCGTGATCTCGAGCCAGGCATCAGGGACGGATTTGCGAAACCGCACCGGCGGGTCGCGGTCCCACAGAGGGTCGGGCGGGTCCATCAGCCGCGCCTTGGCGGGGGCGGTTTTGCCGTCTTTGAGCGTGACACCGCTGCGCAAAGCGGCGAGGGCTTGTTCATCCGGCGTGCCTTCGACCTGCACCCAATAGGTTTTGGCCAGTTTATATTTCGGATGCGAGATACGCGCTTGCAGCGGGCCGCTGTCAGTCAGCACCATCAGCCCTTCGCTGTCGCGGTCCAGCCGTCCGGCGGGGTAGAAGCCTTTTTCATCGATATAGGCCGACAGGGTCGGACGCGGCGAGCCTTCGGTGCCCTTGTCGGTGAATTGGGACAAGACGCCAAAGGGTTTGTTGAAAAGGATCACGCGGTTCATTCTGCCTCCGGTATCAGCTTGGTGATGCCGACGGGGGCGGCGCGGGCGAGCTCTTCGTCCAGCGACATGGGAATGTATTCGCCGCGCCGCCAGAGCTGTGCCAGATCGTCGTAGTGGTGCGACAGGAAGTGGCCCGATTGGCCCGTTGATGTGATGAACACCGATGAATCCGGATCCGCGAAGTCATACACCCCGCGGAAGCCTGCGCCGTGGACATTGGCGAAAGGGTCCGGCCCCGTGCCACGGGTGCGGCCACGCAGCAGGGTGTTATCACCCCCCGAGGTCGATTGGCGGATGTTCATGAAGTAGCGCAGCACGGGGACTTCGCCCAAGGTCTGGTGGTCGTGGGTGGCTTGGTGTGCGTCGCCCCACCGCAGGGATTCCAGCTGGGTGCCCCATGTCTCGTTGATCCAGATCAGCGCATCGTCCAGCGCCATGCGGGCCATGTCGGGGCAGGTCTCTTTCGGGGCGGATTGCAGCACGTCGCACCATGCGGCCGCACCGTCCACATCACGGAAAACACGTTCGATGAACAGCGGATCGACATGATCGAATTCCTCCGCCAGGGCCCCAAGTTCGTCCTGGATCAGCCGTTGCTGCAAGGCGCGCAGCCAGGCGGCATAGATCAGCGGTTCGGGCAGATGTTCGTTCATCTCGCCCGACCAGCCGGCAAGCAGGGTCAGCGCCCGTTGGCGTTGGCGCTCAGACGTGCCTTCGGGCGCGGTTTCGCCGGTGAACCACAGCTCGGCCCCGATCAGCGGTAGCAGAGAGCGCGCGGTGAAGCTGACCGTATCCAGCTGCGCTTCGATAAAACTGTCGCGGGTGTGCACCTGGCGGCGCTGCATCAGGTTGCGCCACCGCTGGATGCGTTGCGTATCGCCCCAAAGGAAGGACACGTGGTTGGGGAAGGGGCGGTCCACCGTCTTGTTGTTGGTATTGCCGATAATCCCGCCACGGGGCGACAGGAATTCGGGGTTTGCGCTATAGGGCAGGCGGCCCTGCCAGCGGTTCGCGGCGATCCAGCCCGGTGTGGGCATGCGCCCCTGGCTTTGATGCGCGGCGTCGCGGGCAGGCAGCGCGCCGATGGTTTTCATCGCGATGGTATTCACATCCACCAGCGTCAGGTTTTGCGACGGCGCGATATAGGCCTCGCCCGCGGTGATCCCTTCCTCGACGGTCTTGGCCTCCATCAGCTGCATTGCCGCGGCGATTGAGGTATCGGCGGGGTCCAGCGCGGTCCAGTTCAGCGCGGCGACATGACCGGGCGGGGTGATCGCAGCGAGGTTATAGTGGCTGCCGGGAAGCACCGGCCCATTGTCGGTCCAGCGCAGGGTCAGCGTGATCGGATCGGCATCCTTGACCGTGATAATCGACGCGCGTTTGGCGAATTTCTTGAACCCGTCGGGGGTGCGGTATTCCTCGCTGTTGTCGGGGTTCAGCTCTTCGATATAGACATCCTGATCGTCAGCATAGGATGAGGTGATCCCCCAGCCAAGCGCGCTGCTGCGCCCTGTCAGCACCACGGGAATACCGGGGATCGTGCCGCCGATGACACCGCCCGATTGCAACTCGAGCCGCGCGAGGTACCAGATGGTCGGCGCGGTGAAGCCCAGATGCGGGTCATTGGCGATCAGCGTCCCGCCCGAGGCAGAGCGATCCCGTGCGGCAGCCCAGGCGTTGGAGGCACCCGCCAGATCAAAGGATTTGAACGGCGACAGCGGCGAGGGATCAAGCGGGATATTGGCGGCGAACTGCGGCAGGCCGGGGGCCAGCTGCGCATATTCGGGCAGGGCGGCGATGCCACTGCCGGGGGCGTCAGGCAGGATATCGAACAGGCGCTTTTGATCGGGCAGCGCCAGCGAGGTGCGGGCGCGCTTGACCTCGGCATCCAGATGCCCCGACAGCTGCAAGGCCATCAACTTGACCAGCGCCACGGAATCCGCCGCGCGCCAGGGGGCGACGGGTGCATCAAACAGCAGCATTTCGGGGGCACCGCGGCCCAGGGCTTCGGTGTTGATCTGATCCAACCGGGCATTCACCCCGGCGGCATAGGCATCCAGCGCTGCGCGGGTCTTGGGGTCGAGCGCCTGAAGCGATTGCACCGACAAGGTATAAAGATCAAAGCGACGCAGCAGACGGTCGATACGGACGGTGGTGGTGCCGAAAACCTCGGACAAGCGGCCTTGGACCGTGCGGCGCATGGTGATCATCTGCCACAGACGGTCCTGCGCATGGGCAAAGCCCAGCCCGTAGAACACATCTTGGTCACTTTCCCCGAAGATATGCGGCACATTGGCGTTGTCGCGCACGATCTCCACTTCGGCCCCGAGGTTGGGCACGCGGACCGTATCGTCGTAGTCAGGCAGCGACCGCGAGGCCAGCCAATAGGCACCGCCGACACCAATTACCGCCAGCACCACCAAGAGCGTTGCAATTCGCATCAGCCACCGAAAAACCACTGCCATGTCACGCTCCTGGGTATATCTACGCGCGATTGACCAATGCGCGCAGGGTGATAGGTTCCTCTCAGGCAATAGCGCAACTGAATGACAAGGAAAAGACGATGGCAAAGCTCGCATTTTTGGGATTGGGCGTGATGGGCGCGCCAATGGCCGCGCATCTGCAAAAAGCGGGGCATGACGTGACCGTGTACAACCGCACCACAGAGAAGGCGCGCGCTTGGGCAGAAACCCACGGTGGCAAGATGGCAGAGACGCCCAAAGCCGCCGCTGAAGGGGCAGAGATCGTTTTTTCCTGCGTCGGCAATGATGACGATCTGCGCTCCGTCTGCGTTGGCGACGACGGCGCATTTGCCGGAATGGGCGAGGGCACGATTTTTGTCGATCACACCACAGTCTCGGCAGCGGTGACGCGCGAATTACACGCGGCGGCGGATGCGCGCCAGATCAGCTTTGTCGATGCGCCGATTTCCGGCGGGCAGGCGGGGGCGGAGAATGGCCAGCTGTCCATCATGTGCGGTGGCGATTCCGGTGCCTTTGATCGTGCGCTGCCCGTAATGGAGGTTTACGCCAAGATCTGCCGTCGCCTTGGCGACAGTGGTGCCGGCCAGATGACCAAGATGTGCAACCAGATTGCCATTGCCGGTCTGGTGCAGGGCCTGAGCGAGGCGCTGCATTTCGCCCAGAAAGCCGGATTGGACGGGCGCGATGTCGTCGAGGTGATCAGCCAGGGTGCCGCAGGCAGCTGGCAGATGGCCAACCGCTACGAGACAATGCTGGACGATAAATTCGACCACGGGTTTGCCGTGGACTGGATGCGTAAGGATCTGGGGATTTGTCTGGACACCGGTAACGAGATCGACGCGAGCCTGCCTGTCACGGCACTGGTTGATCAATTCTATAAGGATGTGCAGAAAATGGGGGGCGGACGTTGGGATACGTCGGCGCTGTTCAAACGTCTGAACGCCTTGGGTTAAGCCCAAAGCTGCCCGATCCGCGATGCTGCGGATCGGGCGTTTTGCTTAAGGAATGATGCGCGAATATTTCGTGCCTTCCAGCGTGGCACCGATACGCAGACCGGCACGGCCAAAGACGGCGGCCAGCACGGGGGCAAGCACGGTTGTGGTATCCGCTTCGACGCTTTCGCCACGATCCGAGATGACATATTCCAGATCGGCACCCGCGGCCCAACCGGGGGAGCGGCGGAAATCGCTGAGCGCGGCTTCGGTCATGAAGAACAGCACATGCGCATATTGCTGCGCCCCGATCTGCAAGCCGCCCGTCGCCTTGGTGACCGAGTAATAGTCGACAGTCACGTTATTCACCCGCAGCGCACCACGGCCATAGGCACCGCCAAAGCCAAGGCCAGCCTCGGTCACCAGCGGCATGATCAGCATACCGTTGGATTTTTCCGCCAGTTGCCGCGTGTTGGGGAAGCTGCGGTACATCGCGTTGAGCGTCGCATCAACGCGGGCGTCGATCATCCCGCTGCCACGGCTGCCGACACCGTTGCCACATGCCGCAACGGCACCCGCGCTTGCAATCGCACCCAAAGCGAAAGCCCGGCGCGAGAAAGTGTTGTTTGTCATAGTCTTCTGCCTGTAATTGCCTGTGCCGGTTCATCCGGTTTCTGCGCGATCTTATGCTCAAAACCCGCGGGTGTCACGAATTTAGGGCTTGAATCGGCGGTGATTTGCCACAAGTGGCGTGCTATTTGCGCATCGAAGCCGCGTTATCCGTTCATCAACCGCGCCACGGCGGGGGCAAAATAGGTCAAGACCCCGTCACAGCCCGCACGTTTGAACCCCATCAGGCTTTCCATCATCACGCGGTCTTCGTCGATCCAGCCATTCTGGGCGGCGGCTTTCACCATGCTGTATTCACCCGACACCTGATAGGCAAAAGTCGGCGCCCCGAAGCTGGATTTCACGCGGTGGCAGATATCAAGATACGGCATGCCGGGTTTGACCATGACCATATCGGCCCCTTCGCGCAGATCACGCTCGATCAGGCGGATCGCCTCGTTGCTGTTGGCGTAATCCATCTGATAGGTCTTCTTGTCGCCAGTCAGCGCCCCCGAGGCCCCGACAGCATCGCGGAACGGGCCATAGAAGGCCGAGGCGTATTTCGCCGCATAGCTCATGATCATCACATCCGAATGGCGCGCCCCTTCAAGACCTGCGCGGATCGCGGCGATGCGCCCGTCCATCATATCGGACGGCCCGATGATATCGGCCCCCGCGTCGGCCTGCGCCAGCGCCATCTTGACCAATGCTTCGACCGTACGATCGTTCACAATGATCCCGTCTTCGACAAAGCCGTCATGGCCGTTGATATTATAGGTATCCAGCGCGACATCGGTCATGAGGACCATATCGGGCACCGCCTCGCGGATCGCGCGAAGGGCGCGGTTGGCGTTGTTTTCAGGATCCCAAGCACCGGCGCAATCCTCTGTCCGGTCCTCGATACCGGTGTAAGGAAAGATACACATCGCCCCGATCCCCAGATCAGCCGCCTCGCGCGCGGCATCGACCAGCTTGTCAACGCTGCGCCGATAGACGCCGGGCATGGAGGGGACGGGCTCTTCCACGCCCTCACCGCTGCGCACGAATACCGGCCAGATCAGATCCCCCAAGGACAGCGCATTTTCACGGACCAATGCACGGACGCCCTCGGATTGACGGGTGCGGCGCAGGCGGGTGGCGGGAAAGGGGGCTTGTTGGGGTCTCATGCAAAAATACCTCAGATGCTATCGGGCAAGGCTTGCCACGTATTTTTGCACGGCTCAAGGCTAGGAATTTCGCGAACGCGCCGCTATGACAGGCAGACGATTGTAGGGCAGCACGTCTGAACACAATGATTTCACTTCAAAGATGAGCGCACCTTGACCCTCTATCAGACAATTTTCGAAGTCATCGACATGCGGTCTTTTTCCAACCTGTGGTACTGGATCGCCGTTGCGGTGATCTGGTCTTCTGCCAGCCATTGGGTCTTGGGCGTACCCTTTGATATGGTGCTGCGTGCGCGGCGCAACGGTGAACAGGCGCTGGTCGACCTGGAGGATATGGCACGCATCAACGTGAACCGTATTCTATATATCACCCAAGTGTCCGGCATCTGGATTTTGGGGTTCACCTGCTTTTTCATGACGATGCTCTTTACGCTGGCGGTTTTCTACCGTTTCGAATTCGCCCAAGCCGTGCTGTTGCTGGCCTTTCCGCTGTGTCTGGTAGGGGTGCTGAGCGTGTCGACCGCGCAGCAGATCCGCGAGGATTCCGGCGCCGGCGACCGCCTGATCAAACGGCTGAACCGTCACCGTCTTTATACCCAGATCATCGGGATGATTTCGATTTTCATCACATCGATGTGGGGCATGTACCAAAACCTTTATACAGGTCCGTTTGGCGGTTGAAAAAACCGCGATCGGATACAGGTAGCTGCTGATGTCAGAGAAATCCCAAATCACGCTGTCCGGCGTTCCCGAAGGTTTTGACGCACAGGCGGTGCTGAAAGAACTGGGCAAAAACGGCACACCGGTGTTGCATATTGCCCGCGATGACAAACGCATGGTGGCAATGCAGGCGGCGCTGCGCTTTTTCGCGCCGGATGTGCCTGTGGTGGTCTTCCCCGGATGGGATTGCCTGCCCTATGACCGCGTGTCGCCCAATGCCGATATCTCGGCGCAGCGGATGGCGACGCTGGCGGGACTGGTGCATGGAATGCCGGACCGTTTTATCCTGCTCACCACGCTAAACGCCGCGACCCAGCGGGTGCCTGCGCGCGATGTACTGCGCGATGCCGCGTTTTCGGCCCGTGTGGGCGACCGGATAGACGAGGCGGCTTTGCGCGGATTCCTTGTCCGCATGGGCTTTGTCCAGAGCCCGACGGTGACCGAGCCGGGCGACTACGCGATCCGTGGCGGCATCATCGACATTTTCCCACCCGGTGATCTTGGCCCTGTGCGGCTGGACCTCTTTGGCGATACGTTGGACGGGGCGCGCCGCTTTGATCCGGTGACGCAGCGCACTACAGAAAAGCTGGAGCTCGTGGAGCTTGCCCCCGTCAGCGAAGTCATCCTTGACGAAAGTGCTATCACCCGTTTCCGCCAGAACTACCGGATCGAATTCGGGGCCGCGGGGACCGATGATCCGCTGTATGAAGCGATCAGCGCAGGGCGCAAGCATCAGGGCGCGGAACACTGGATGTCGTTCTTTCACGAGACGCTCGAGACCTTGTTCGACTATGTGCCGCGGGCGACGATCACGCTGGACGACCAACTGACCGCGCAACGTCTGTCGCGGTGGGAGAGTATCGCAGATCAATACGAAACCCGCAGGCTGGCGATGGCGAACCGGTCGAAGATGGACAGCGTCTATAAGCCCGCACCGCCCGAGGGGCTGTACCTGACCGACACCGCGTGGGAAACCGCGCTGATCGGCAAACGCGTGATCAGTTTCAAGCCGCTCCCACAGCCGACGGGTCCGAATGTGCTGGATGCGGGCGGACGCTTGGGGCGTAACTTCGCGCCCGAGCGGCAACAGGAAACTGTAAGCCTTTTCGGTGCTTTGGCCGCACATATTAAAGCAAAACTTCAAGAAGGGCCGGTGGTCATCGCCAGCTATTCCGATGGCGCGCGGGAACGGCTGACTGGGCTGATCGAAGACGAAGGCATGGGCGAGACCATCGCCATCAAGAACGGCACCCGCATCGGCAAACGCGGTCTGCATCTGGCGGTTTGGGCGTTGGAACACGGGTTCGAAGCCCCTTGGGAAAGCGACAGCAGCGCGTCGAAACTGACTGTCATCTCTGAACAAGACATCCTTGGCGACCGCTTGATCCGCGCGCCGAAACGTAAACGGCGGGCCGAGAATTTCCTGACCGAGACACAATCGCTCAGCCCCGGCGATCTGGTCGTGCATGTGGATCACGGTGTCGGCCGCTATCTGGGGATGGAGGTGGTGACCGCCGCGGGTGCCGCCCATGAATGTTTGCTGCTGGAATACGCCGAAAGCTCGAAGCTCTATCTGCCGGTCGAGAATATCGAACTGCTGTCACGCTATGGCCATGACGAGGGGCTGCTTGACAAGCTGGGCGGTGGCGCGTGGCAGTCCAAGAAAGCCAAGCTCAAGGAACGCATCCGCGAGATGGCGGACAAGCTGATCCGCATCGCCGCCGAACGTGCGCTGCGCAAAGCGCCTGTCATGGATCCGCCCCCCGGCATGTGGGACGCGTTTTCCGCGCGCTTCCCCTATACCGAGACCGACGACCAGTTGAATGCTATCTCGGATGTGCTGGACGATCTGACCAGCGGCAACCCGATGGACCGGCTGATTTGCGGCGACGTAGGCTTTGGCAAGACCGAGGTCGCCATGCGCGCCGCCTTTGTCGCGGCGATGTCAGGGCTGCAGGTGGCGATTGTCGCGCCGACGACCCTGCTGGCACGTCAACACTATAAATCCTTCGCCGAACGCTTCCGTGGATTCCCGCTTGAGGTGCGTCAACTGTCGCGTTTTGTCACCGCGAAAGAGGCCACAGCCACCCGCGACGGCATCAATCGCGGCACCGTCGATGTGGTGGTGGGCACCCATGCGCTGCTGGCAAAGACGGTCAAGTTCAAGAACCTCGGCCTGCTGATTATTGATGAAGAACAACACTTTGGCGTGGGTCACAAAGAACGGCTGAAGGCGATGCGCACGGATATTCACGTGCTGACCCTGACCGCCACGCCGATCCCGCGCACCCTGCAGCTTAGCCTGACGGGCGTGCGCGACCTGTCGATCATCGGCACGCCCCCTGTCGACCGTCTGGCCATCCGCACCTATGTCAGCGAATTTGATGCCGTCACCCTGCGCGAGGCGCTATTGCGTGAACATTATCGCGGCGGGCAGTCCTTCTATGTTGTGCCCCGCATCACCGATCTGCCCGAAATCGAAGCGTTCCTGAAAGAGCAACTGCCCGAGCTGTCCTATCTTGTTGCCCATGGGCAGATGGCCGCCGGAGAGCTCGACGACCGGATGAACGCGTTTTACGACGGGAAATATGACATCCTGCTGGCCACGACGATTGTGGAATCCGGTCTGGATATCCCGACCGCCAATACGATGATCGTGCACCGTGCCGATATGTTTGGTCTGGCGCAGCTCTACCAGATCAGGGGCAGGGTGGGCCGATCAAAAACCCGCGCCTATGCCTATCTGACAACCAAACCCCGTGCCAAGCTGACTGCCACCGCAGAGAAGCGTTTGCGGGTGTTGGGCAGCCTCGACACGCTTGGGGCAGGCTTTACGCTGGCGTCGCAGGATCTTGATATTCGGGGTGCGGGCAACCTGCTGGGCGAGGAACAATCCGGCCAGATGCGCGACGTGGGGTTCGAGCTTTATCAATCCATGCTGGAAGACGCGATTGCCAAGATCAAGTCGGGCGAGCTGGAAGGCGTGATCGACGACGATGGGCAGTGGGCACCGCAAATCAATCTGGGCGTGCCGGTGCTGATCCCCGAGGATTACGTCCCTGATCTGGATGTGCGGCTCGGGCTTTACCGTCGCCTGTCCGAACTGACCACCAAGGTCGAGCTGGAAGGCTTTGCCGCAGAGCTGATCGACCGTTTCGGCAAGCTGCCGAAAGAGGTGAACACGCTGATGCTGGTCGTGCGGATCAAGGCGATGTGCAAACGCGCCGGTATTGCCAAGCTGGATGGCGGGCCCAAGGGCGTCACGATCCAGTTTCACAACGACAAATTCGCCTCGCCCGAGGGGTTGGTCACCTTCATTCAGGACCAACGCGGACTGGCAAAGGTCAAAGAGAACAAGATCGTCGTCAAGCGCGACTGGAAAACCGATGCCGACAAGATCAAAGGGGCCTTTGCCATCGCCCGTGATCTGGCAGAGCATGTGATCGCCAAGGAAAAGAAGGCCAAGAAAGCAAAAGCCTGACCCGTTGCCGGATCAGGCTTTCACAACCGTCTGTGGTCAGGCCGCGCCGCTTTAGGTGTAGAGCGACGGCACCCCCATCTGGGCGTGGATCTCGTTCACCGCGGCGGGCTGCATCCCATAGGCGCTGGCCAGCTTGTGCAGATATTGCGCCTCTTCCTGCGTATCCAGATCAATCGCCAGCAGCGACATCGCATAGATTTGCGGGCCCATGCCGTCGGGTGTCTGGGCGACCAGCGCGTCGACATCCACAGGGGCTTCCATCTGGCCTTGCACGAATGCGGCCTCGTCGGCGTCCACGTCGCCCAGATGGTTCAGCAGCTTTTCACGCTCGGACTCATCAAATGTGCCGTCGGATTTCGCGGCCTGGATCATTGCGGCGATCATCAGCGCGGCGGTGGCCTCCTGATCGCGCGAGGGGGTGATTTCGGGGGCAGGGTTGCTATCGAATTGCGAGTTCAGCACCGCGCCAAAGTCTGCCTCTGGCCGTTCGGGGGCTTTTTGGCTGGCACCGCCCAGGCTGGACAGCAGACCGCCCGCACCTGCGGCACCGGCAAGCCCACCCAGCAGCCCGCCAAGGCCGCCTGAACTGCCAGACGTGCTGGTGCCTGTGCCGCCGCCAAGCTGGTTCAGCAAACCGCCCAAGCCGCCGCTGCTGGCACCGGACGATCCCCCCATCAAACCACCCAGCATATCCTGCAGGTTACCGCCCGAGCCGCCCGTGCTGCCGCCAGTCAGACCGCCCAACAATCCGCCTAGACCGCCGCCGCTGCTGGCGCTGCCGGTCGTGGATTTATTCTTGTTCATCATGGCGCTGGCCCCTTTGGCCACAGCCACACCGATCGCCACTTTGGCCAATGTTTTTATCAAGCTCATTATCGATAATCCTTTTGGGTCAAATCGCCTGCAAGTCTGTTGCAGTTTACTGTGCAAAACAACCAAAAGATCGCGGGGGTTCCCGCTTGTCGACGTGCTTGACGGTGGGCCAGCGGGTGGCACCTGCCACCCGCTGGCCGTCGTTCAGGTGCCGCAGAAGGTGGCCGGCACGATTTCCTGCGTCGTTGGCGCGCGGTGCAGATCGGCGTCGGTTTCGCGGTACGGGCGGGCAAGCGCTGTCATCAGCCGGTGGAACGGGTCCATATCACCAGCGACGGCGGCGTTGATCATCGCCTCTATGCGGTGGTTGCGCGGGATCACGGCAGGGTTGGCGGCATTCATGACCGATTTAGGGTCCGGCTCGGCCGCGATGCGCTGCTGCCACGCGTCGCGCCAGTTGGCAAAGGCCGCGCGGTCGGTGAACTGGCCGGCGGCGTCATCGCCTGACAGCGCGCGGAACGCATTGGTAAAATCCGCGCCATCCGTTTGCATCAGCGACAACAGGGCGTCGATCAGCGCAGTATCTTCAGCCTTGGGCGCCGTGATCCCGATCTTGGCAGCAAAGCGTCTCAGCCAGGCTTGCTCGATCAACGCGGGCATGGCGTGCACGATCTCTGTCGCCTCGGCCACGCCGCTTTCGGGATCATCAAGCTGCTGCAACAACGAGGTTGCAAGCTGCGCCATATTCCACACGACGATCTGCGGCTGATTGGCATAGGCATAGCGCCCCTGACGGTCGATGGAGCTGAACACACGGTTAGGGTGGAACGCATCCATGAAGGCGCAGGGGCCGTAATCAATCGTCTCGCCCGAGATGGCGCAATTATCGGTGTTCATCACCCCGTGAATAAAGCCCACAGACATCCACGCCGCGACCAGATCCGCCTGTGCTGCGCAGACCGCGCGCAGCAGGCCCAAGGGCCCGTCCGCCTGCGGGTAGTGCCGCTGGATCGCATAGTCGGTGAGGCGGCGCAGATTTTCGACCTCGCCCCGATGGGCAAAGACCTGAAACGTCCCCACACGCAGATGGCTTGCGGCGACGCGGGTCAGCACGGCACCGGGCAGGGCGGTTTCGCGAAAGACATCCTCGCCACTTTGCACAGCGGCCAAGGCGCGGGTGGTGGGGATGCCTAGGGCGTGCATCGCCTCGGACACCACATATTCGCGCAGCACCGGCCCAAGCCAGGCGCGCCCGTCGCCGCCACGGGAATAGGGCGTGCGCCCCGATCCTTTCAGCTGGATATCGCGGCGCTGGCCCTTTGCATCCAGCACCTCGCCCAAGAGGATCGCGCGACCATCGCCAAGCTGCGGGTTGTAATTCCCGAACTGATGCCCCGCATAAAGCTGCGCCAGCGGATCGGCACCGGCGGGCAGTTCGTTCCCGCTGAAGATAAAGGCCAGATCCTCGGTCGATCCGTGGGTGATCCCCAGCGTCTTGGCCAGCGGCGCGTTGAAAGCCAGCAGTTTGGGATCGGCCACTGGCGTCGGCGTGGTGCGGGTGAAAAAGCCATCGGGCAAGGCCGCGTAGCTGTTATCGAAGGGGGCTGATACTGTCATAGGGCAGATATAGGGGCCGCGGCCCCACCTTGCCAGTCCGCGTCAGAATTTGCGCGACATGAACATATAGTTTTCGCGAGGGCGAAAGCCTGCACGGTGGTAAAGCTTCTGCGCGATCTCGTTGCTACGCTCTACCTCAAGATGGATCGCGCGCAGACCGCCGCCCGCCAGCGCATTCGGGACGGCCAGCAATGCCTCTGTCGCGATGCCACGGCCACGCACGCCGGGGCGCACGTAGATTTCATCGATAATCGCGTCCAGACCGCCGAATTCAACCGACCAGCCGAAGGTAATAATGATATAGCCGATGGGCGCACGGGCAGGGCCGATCAGATAGGCCACCCCATAGGGCGTGCCTTCGAGCAGCGGTGCCAGCCCGTTGCGGCGGTCGTCATCCGTCTGCTCGATCCCCGTCTCGGCGTGAAAGCTGCCCACGAGGGCAACGAGACGGTCCAGATGCTCTGGCTTGGCAAGGGTGAAGGCCGCGCTCATAGACGGGCCAACCGTTCGGTCAGCAGGGCAAAGAAGCCATCAGAATCCAGATCGCCCATAAAGGTCGCATTGGGGGCGCGGTCGGTCACGCCCCACCAATCGGCGACGGTCATACCCATGGTAAGCTCTGACTCTGTCTCGATCTCGACGTTGATGTGGCGGCCTTTGAACAGATCGGGGTTGATCAGATAGGCGGTGACGCAAGGGTCATGCAGCGGCGCGCCGTCAGAGCCGTATTTCTCTTTGTCGAACCGTTCGAAGAAATCGGTCATTTCAGCCACGGCGATGCCCACAGGCGTGCCAAGGGCGCGGAAAGCGTCATTGCGCGCTTTGGTCACCAGCGCCTTATGGGTGACGTCCAGCGGCATGACAACGATAGGAGCGCCGGATTTGAACACGATATCAGCGGCTTGCGGATCGACGTAGATGTTGAACTCCGCCGTTGGGGTGATGTTGCCCCCTTCGAAATAGCCGCCGCCCATCAGCACGATCTTGGCGATGCGATCGGCGATATCAGGTGCTTTTTGCAACGCGGTGGCGATATTGGTCAGCGGTCCCAGCGGGCATAGCGTGACGGTTCCCGGAGCGTTATCGCGCAGCGTGTCGATGATGAAATCCACCGCATGGCCTTCGGCCATCGGCATGGTAGGCTCGGGCAGATCGGGGCCGTCCAGCCCGGTCTTGCCGTGCACATGCTCTGCCGTGACCAGATCGCGGCCCAGGGGGCGGTCGCATCCGGCAAAGACTTTAACATCCCGTTTGCCTGCCAATTCGCACACGATCCGGGCGTTGCGCGAGGTGAGGTCCAGCGGCACATTGCCCGCGACGCAGGTGATTCCCAGAACATCAAGCTCTTCGGGGCTGGCCAAAGCGACAAGGATCGCTACGGCGTCATCCTGACCGGGGTCCGTGTCGATAATGATCTTGCGCGGTGTCATGGGCTCTCCTGTCTTGGCTGTGCCAGAGCCTTGCCGCAAGTGCCGCGACTTGTCCAGCAGGCACGGGCGGTCCTAGCTGCGTTCCGCCCGTTTTACATCCTCCCACAGGGCATCCATCTCGGCGAGATCACTGTCCGAGGGCGATTTACCTCGTGCGGCCAACCGTGCCTCTACGCCGTTGAAGCGGCGGATGAATTTGGCGTTGGCAGCGCGCAGGGCGGCTTCGGGTTCGACCCCAAGATGCCGGCCCAGATTGGCCATGACGAACATCAGGTCACCGTATTCCTCGGTTACCTCGGCCTGGGTCAGGGTATCACGCGCCTCGACCAGTTCGGTCGCTTCCTCGGTGATCTTGGCGATCACATCATCGACCTGCGGCCAGTCAAACCCGACACGGGCCGCCCGTTTCTGCAGCTTGTAGGCGCGCAGCAGCGCGGGCAGGCCAACGGCCACACCGTCAAGCGTTCCCCCCTGGGCCTTGCCCGCGCGTTCTGCCGCCTTGATCTTTTCCCAATCCGCGGTCTGTTGCTCGGCTGATTTATCGCGGCTTTCATCGCCGAAAACATGCGGGTGCCGCGCGACCATCTTGTCCGAGATATTGCGCACCACCGTCTGAAAGCTGAACCGCCCGTCCTCTTCGCCCATGGCCGTGTGATACACGGTCTGGAGCAGCAGATCGCCCAACTCTCCCTCGAGCTCGGGCCAGTCGCGACGCTCGATCGCATCGGCGACTTCATAGGCTTCTTCAATGGTATAGGGGGCAATGCTGTCGAAATCCTGTTCGATATCCCAAGGGCATCCGGTTTGCGGGTCACGCAGGCGGCGCATGATTTCCAGCAAGCGTTCGATCCCGGCGTCGCGATCGTGGATCAACGCATCATTTCTTGTCTCGGCCATTGCAGCCCCCATGTGTCTGATGTCAGATGCAACCTGACCAACATCCCCACAGGAGTCCAGTAATGCCCGTCGTGAACCGTATCGCGGATTATGCCCCCCAGATGACAGAATGGCGCAGATATCTGCACACGATCCCGGAACTGGGGAATGACTGCTTCAAGACCGCAGCTTTCGTGGCGGAACGCCTGCGCGACTTCGGCGTGGACGAGCTGCACGAAGGCTTTGCCACCACGGGTATCGTCGCCATTATCAACGGTCAGGCCGAGGGGCCAACCATCGGGCTGCGCGCCGACATGGATGCGCTGCCGATCCCCGAGGAAACCGGGCTGGACTATGCCAGCACCCACGCAGGCAAGATGCACGCCTGCGGGCACGACGGGCACACAACGATGCTGCTGGGGGCGGCGAAATATCTGGCGGAAACGCGCAATTTCGCGGGCCGCGTGGCGCTGATCTTCCAACCTGCCGAAGAAACCGGCGGTGGGGCCGAAGTGATGGTCGAGGAAGGGATCCTTGATCGCTTCGACATCGGTCAGGTCTATGCGCTGCACAATGCACCCGGCTTTGAGAAAGGGGGCTTTTACACATCCCCCGGCGCGATGATGGCGGCGGTCGATGAGTTTCACATCCACATCAAGGGCTTGGGTGGTCATGGTGCCACACCGCATCTGACCCGCGATCCGGTCGTCGCCGCCTGTGGTATTGCGACGGCATTGCAGACCATCGTCAGCCGCAACCACTATGCGCAGGATGATCTTGTCGTTTCGGTCACGCAGATCCACACGGGCACCACCGACAACGTGATCCCCGAAACGGCCTATATCAACGGCACGGTACGCAGCTTTGACAAAGAGGTGCAGGCCATGGTGATCCGCCGGATGGAGCAGATCGTCGCCGGGCAGGCCGCCAGCTATGATGTCAGCGCGACACTTGAGTATGAAAAGGGCTACCCCGCCACGGTGAACACCCCGGAAGAGGCCGGATTTGCCGCCGCCGTTGCCACCGAGATTGCGGGCGAGGACCGCGTTATTGCCGATAATGGCCGCGAGATGGGGGCCGAGGATTTCAGTTATATGCTGGAAAAACGCCCCGGTGCCTATTTGTTCATCGGGCAGGGTGACACCGCAGGGCTGCACCACGCCGCCTATAACTTCGAGGATGAGATCGCGCCCGTGGGTGCATCCTTTTTTGCCCGCATCGTCGAGCGGGCCCAACCATTAGGAGCCAAGTAACATGGGTTTGGAAGACGCGAAAAATCAGGTTGATCAAGCCTTTACCCGCGATGATCTAAAAGGGCCGAGCTTCGAGAACGCCTTTGGCGGGGCCACGTCCTTTCTGCGCCGGCGCTATACCAAAGACCTGCACGGCGTGGACATCGCCGTGACCGGCGTGCCCTTTGATCAGGCCGTGACCAACCGTACCGGCACCCGTCTGGGCCCGCGCGCGATCCGCGAAGCGTCTTCCTTGCAGCCCTACGACCCGCCCTATGGCTGGGATTTCGACGTACTCAGCGAGTTTGCCATCGCCGACTATGGCGATCTGGCGTTCGACTATGGTCACACAAGCCAGTTTCCCGCCGCTTTAACAAACCATATCAAAGGGATACTGGACGCAGGTGCAGCAAGTGTGACCCTGGGCGGAGACCACTACATCAGTTTCCCGATCCTCAAGGCCTATGCCGAAAAATACGGTCCTATCAGTCTGTTACAGTTCGATGCGCATTCGGATACATGGCCCGACGATGATATGGACCGGATCGACCACGGCACCATGTTCTACAAGGCGGTGAAATCGGGCATCGTTGATCCGAAAACCTCGGTTCAGGTGGGCATCCGCACGACCAACCCCGATACGCTTGGCGTGACAACCATCGACGCGCGCGAGGTCCACGAGAAGGGGCCGCAGGCAGCCGTTGCCAAAATGAAACAGGTACTTGGCGACCGTCCTTGCTATCTTACATTCGATATCGACGCGCTTGATCCGGCCTTTGCGCCGGGTACAGGCACGCCGGTATGGGGCGGGCTCACGTCGGCGCAGGCGGCGATCATGATGCGGGATCTGGCGGGGATCAACATCGTGGGCGGCGACATCGTTGAAGTCTCTCCGCCTTTTGACACGACCGGTGCGACAGCGATCGCGGGGGCCCATGTGGCGACCGAGATTCTGTGCTTGCTGGGGTGGAACATGCGGCAGACCAAAGCCCGCGCGTAGCCACTGGCGGCGCAGTTTGCGACGGCAGGACGCTCCGCGGGGAGTTTATTTGGCAAAATGAAGGTAAAGATAATGATGGCATTTTTCTGGATCGCACTGGCGATTTTCGTCGCCTTGCAGGCGTACATCCGTCTTGCACCCGCCCCCGCGACCCGCTGGGAATTGGGCGCGGTCGACAAGGCCCCCGGCGATTACCCGTCGGAGGGGGGCTTTATGGCCGTGCGCGAGGTTGACGGCGATGGCACGGCGTTCTTGAACCGGTTTGAGGACGCGATGTTGTCTTTGCCCCGAACCCAGCGGATCGACAGCACCGCAGGTAAGGCGCTGTATGTCACACGCTCGGCCTTCTGGGGCTTTCCCGATTACACCAGCGTCGCGATCACCCCCGTTGACGGGGCGGATCAGAGCCGCGCGGTGGTCTATGGGCGGCTGCGCTTTGGCCGGTCAGATATGGGTGTGAACGCCAAGCGTTTGAAGCGGGTTCTGGCGCAAGCCGGGGTCTAGGCGCTGTGCGAGGCCGGGGCAGGCCTCGCCGATATCGCGCCACATGGGCACGTTCAGCGACATCTGGCATTGCGCGGCAAAGCGGCGACCGTTGACATCGAGGCAGATCGTTTGCCCCAGCTCGACCCGCTGGCCGTTGCGGTCGGTGCAATAGCACTCCACCGTTTTGCGCCCCGAGGGCGCAGGGTCCGCCGCAAGCGACGGGGCAAGGCAGATCAGACTGAAAACCAGCGAAATGCGTTTCATAGGGGCATCATAGCACAGGCTGGGTCTTGACCATAGCCGCTTCATCAGCGACATCCAGCGGTATGATCCCCATGGACCGCCTTGCCCAAATCACCCAACGTTTCCAGTTTCTGGAGGCGTCGATGTCTGCTGGCTCTGACGGGGCGGATTTTGCCAAGCTGGCCAAGGAATACGCAGATCTGCGCCCTGTGGTCGAACAGATCGACGCCTATCGCCAGTTGCTGCAAGACATGGATGACGCTCGCGCCATGCTGAAAGACCCCGAGATGGCGGAGCTGGCCGAGGAAGAGCTGCCGCGCCTGAAGGCCGCCTTGCCACAGGCGGAGGCTGATTTGCAGTTGGCGCTGCTGCCGCGGGACGAGGCCGACAAAAAGCCCGCGATGCTGGAGATCCGCCCAGGCACCGGCGGGGATGAGGCCGCACTTTTCGCCGCCGATCTGCTGCGCATGTATCAACGCTATGCCGAGGCGCGGGGCTGGAAGGTCGAGCTGATCGAACAACAGTTCACCGAGCTTGGCGGCGTCAAAGAGGTCGTGGCCCATATCAAGGGCGAGAATGTCTTTGCCCGTCTGAAATACGAATCCGGTGTGCACCGCGTGCAGCGCGTGCCCTCTACCGAAAGCGGCGGGCGTATCCATACCTCTGCCGCGACTGTCGCTGTTCTGCCAGAGGCAGAGGATGTGGATATTCACATCGACGCCAATGATCTGCGGATCGATACAATGCGCAGTTCAGGGGCGGGTGGGCAACACGTCAACACCACCGATTCTGCCGTGCGCATCACCCACCTGCCGACGGGGCTGGTGGTGACGTCTTCCGAGAAATCGCAGCACCGCAACCGCGAGATCGCGATGCAGGTGCTGAAAGCGCGGCTTTATGATATGGAGCGTCAGCGGGTGGACAGTGAACGATCGGCCAGCCGTGCGGCGCAGGTGGGGTCGGGGGACCGGTCTGAACGGATCCGGACCTATAACTTCCCGCAAGGGCGCCTTACCGACCACCGGATCAACCTCACCCTCTACCGGCTTGAAGCCGTGATGCAGGGCGATCTGGACGAGATTGTCGATGCGCTGACCGCGGATGCGCAGGCGCAGCTGCTGGCCGAGATGGGGCAGTGAGCGCGCCAACCGCCGCGCAAGCCATGGTCGCCGCCACAGCGCGATTGCGCGCAGCGGGCGTGCCTGACCCTGCACGGGATGCGCGGATCTTGCTGGCGCATGCGGCCTCGGTCGATGCGGCGCGGGTGACGTTGATCGCGCCCGAGGAAATCGCGCCGGATATTGCCGAACGCTACGAAAAGCTGATCGCCTTGCGGGCGGTGCGCGTGCCGGTCTCGCATCTGGTAGGGCAGCGGGCGTTTTACGGGCGCGACTTCAAGGTCAGCCGCGATGTGCTCGATCCGCGGCCCGAGACCGAATCCCTTATTGAACTGGCGCTGTCCGAGCCCTTTGAACGGGTGCTTGATCTGGGCACGGGATCGGGCTGTATTCTGGTGACGCTTCTGGCCGAACAGCAAGATGCACGCGGCGTGGGCCTTGATCTGTCCGAAGCTGCCTGTCTGCAGGCCAGCGCCAATGCGGTGTTGCACGGGGTACAGGCACGCGCGGAGATCAAGCAATCGGATTGGTTCAGCGCGGCCGAGGGGCGGTTCGATCTGATCGTCTCCAACCCGCCATATCTGGCACAAAGCGAGATGGCGGATGTCTCGCCCGAACTGCGCCTGCATGAACCCGAGATGGCATTGACCGACGGGCAGGATGGGTTGAGTGTGTACCGTATCATCGCCGCGCAGGCGCAGGGATATCTGACGCCCACAGGCCGCGTTCTGGCAGAGATCGGCTGGCAACAGGGTGCCGATGTGAAAGCGATCTTTGAGGCAGCCGGTTGGGGCCGGGTGCGCATCTTGCCCGATCTGGGCGGGCGCGACCGTGTCCTTTGGGCCGATACGCCAGCATAAACACGCCAAAACTTGTCATTTGGGGGTGTTTTTCGCCAATTTCCACTTGCTCCAAATCATTTGCCGTGCTTATTCAAGGATGTTGCAGCGGTGGATGCCTTTTGGGCGGTCCCGCGCGGCGTTAAGCCCAACAGAGCGTAAAGCTAGCTTTTCAGGGACGCGACTGCGTCCGGCAGCTTATTCCGAAGCCCAGCATAACAAGGCTGAACTGATTACATGAAATCTTCCAGATCACGGTCCCGGTCCAAGAATAATCGCAACCGTCAGCCGCAAGGTGGCAACGTCGTTAACCGCGTTTTCGACAGTTCTGGCCCCGAAGGCAAGGTCCGCGGCACGCCGCAGCAGATTATCGAGAAATACAACCAGTTGGCGCGTGACGCCCAGCTGAGCAACGACCGCGTGGCGGCAGAGAACTTCCAGCAGCACGCCGAACATTACCTGCGGATGCTGTCCGAAGCACAACGCGAGATTGACCAGCGTCGCGATCAGCAAGAACGCGAGAACCGCGAACGTCAGGCAGAGCGGGACCGCGAGCGGGTAGAGCGTCAGGAACGCGAAGCTGCCCAAGCCGGTCAGAACACTGCGGATCAACCTGCCACGGAAGCAGATACGGGCGACAAATCCGATGCGCCCCAGCAGGACAACGCCAAGGGCGATGCCCCCAAGCGCCGCCGCAGCCGCAGCAACAACCAGAATGATAATGCCCCTAAGTCGGACAGCGCGCCCAAGTCGGATGGCGATGACGCGCAAGACGGCATTGCGGCAGATGACAATCTGGTGGACACGCCCGAGAACAAGCCCAAGCCCCGACGCGCGCCGCGCCGCAAACCTGCCCCCAAAGAAGAGACGAGCGAACCGGCCAAGGACAACAGTGGCGATCAGCCCGAAGCGGCCGAATAAACGCTTTGACATCGTAACAAAGGCCCCGCGATTGCGGGGCCTTTTGCGTTTCGGACGGTAAGCGTGTTGTGGTGGCCTTAGCCCTTGGCGATTTCGCGGGCCAGCGCGCAGAAGCCTTCCAGCGGCACCTGTTCGGCGCGCTCCGTCGGTTTCAATCCGGCCGCAAGCAAACGATCCTCTATATCCGGTGCGGTTCCTTTAAGGGCAGAGCGTAGCATTTTGCGCCGCTGATTAAAGGCGGCCGCCACAACGCGGTTCAACACATCAGGATCCGCCGGAAAGCGGGGTTCGGGCAGGGCCGTCAGATGCACCACAGCGGAGGAGACTTTGGGCGGCGGGGTAAACGCCTCTGGTGGCAGGTTCAGCACGATACGCGCATCGGCCCGCCACTGTGCCAGCAGCGCCAGACGGCCATAGGCCTTGGAGCCGGGCTTGGCCACAATCCGCTCTGCCACTTCGCGCTGGAACATCAACGTCAGGCTTTGCCAGAACGGTGGCCATTCCTGCGGGGTCAACCAGCGCACCAGCAGCTCTGTCCCGACGTTATAAGGCAGGTTCGCCGCAATACGGATCGGTGGGGTCAGATGGGCCAGCGGGTCGATTTCAAGGGCGTCGCCTTCGATCACCGTCAGACGGTCGGGATAGGCCTCGGCGATCTCGGCCAAAGCGGGCAGGCAGCGTTTGTCTTTCTCGATCGCCAGCACGCGGCGCGCGCCTTCGGACAGCAACCCGCGCGTCAACCCCCCGGGGCCCGGCCCGATTTCAAGCACATCACATTCGGTCATATCGCCCGCTTGTCGCGCGATCTTGGCTGTGAGGTTCAGGTCGAGCAGAAAGTTCTGGCCCAGCGATTTGCGCGCCTTCAGGTCATGGGTATTGATCACCTCGCGCAGGGGCGGCAGGTTGTCGATTGTGCTCATTCTTGGACCTGTGAAACAGAAGGGTTCCGGGGGCGCGGGGTCATGATTGCGCCATGCGATAGGCCATGCGCAGCGCCTCGACCATGCTGGTGGGGTTGGCGATGCCCTGACCCGCGATGTCAAAGGCGGTGCCGTGATCGGGAGAGGTGCGGATGAACGGCAGACCGAGCGTCACATTGACGCCGCGGTCGAAATCCAGCGTCTTGATCGGGATCAGCGCCTGATCGTGATACATGGCAATCGCCGCGTCATAGCGCGACCGTGCCGCGGCGTGGAACATCGTATCGGCAGGGTGCGGGCCGCTCAGGTCATAGCCTTCGTCCTGCATCCGGGTGACCAGCGCCGTCATCCAATCTGCTTCCTGACGACCCATCGTACCGCCTTCGCCCGCATGGGGGTTCAGACCTGCGATGGCTATTCTAGGTGCCTTGATCCCGAATTGAGTGCGAAGCCCCGCCGCCGTAATCTCTATCACGCGGCGCAGATGGGCGGGGGTCAGCACATTGGGGACCTGATCCAGCGCGATATGGATCGTGGCCGGCACCACCCGCAGTTGGTCAGAGGCAAGCATCATCACCACATCGTTTCCCCCCGCCAGCGCGGCAAGATATTCGGTGTGGCCCGGGTAGGCGAAACCGGCCCCGTCCTTAAGCGCCTTTTTGTGAATGGGCGCAGTGGTCAACGCAGATGCGGCCCCGCTGCGCACCAGGTCAACACCGCGCGCGATCACGTCGATCACCCCCTGCGCATTGGCAGGGTCCGGCTTGCCCGCGACGGCACCGGCGGCAAAATCGTGGCGCAGTACGGGCAAAGCGTCGCTGCCCGCGGCAAGCGCGTCCGACGGGCTGTCGATAATGCAATGGGGAATGTCTTGGGGCAGGTGGCGCGGATCCCCGATCCAGGCGAGCGGCACTTCGCCTGCCAGCATCGCCCAGGCCCGTGCGGCGACCTCTGGTCCGATGCCAGAGGGTTCGCCGCAAGAGATCACAACCGGCTTGTCGGCCAAGCCCGTCTTGGCTTGGGTCATTTGCGAACGATGCGCGCGTCGGCCCGCAATTGCTCCAGCAGCTGTTCGGCATAGCCGGTCAGCCGTTCCTGACGCAGCGCATTGGTCACATCCTCGCGCGAGGCGGAGGCATTGGCGGCGGCGGTACGCCCACACATCATCAGCAGCATCAGCGTCTGACCATTGGCGCGGGTCAACGTGGTCGAAACCTCGCCCGTGTCGAGCTTGGACAGTTCAATCGCCACGTCCTGCGGGATGTCCGAGGGGGCTTTTTTCACACGCTCCAACACTTCGGCGGGCTGGCCTTTGGCGACGCCGTAAAGGTCATCGCAGGTATCGATGCGGCCACGGATCTGCGCCGCCTGAGCCAGCGCGGGTTCTGTGCGGCCACCGGGGATGTAATAGGCTGCGTATTCAATCTCGGAATAGGTCGGCGCGGAGACGCTGGTTTCCTCGATGTCGCGCAGTTGAAACAATGCCACGGCGTTGGGGATCGGCAGCGGGTCGGTAACCTCGCCCGGTGCGAGGTTCAGGATCAGCGGCTGCAGGCTTGGCGGCAGGTCGGTCAGGTTCTGCCACGGCAGCCGCCCGCC
>NZ_DGMH01000050.1:218249-230951 GCF_002388305.1 Sulfitobacter sp. UBA4523 | reverse complement strand
TGGATCAACCTGGTCACCGCCGTCACGCTGGGTCTCGCGCTGGCCTTCGAGCCGTCCGAGCCGGGCACCATGCTCCGCCCGCCACGCCCGCGCGATGCGGTCGCGGAATAGCGGCTGGCGTAGTTCGAAAACTCTGCCGTTGATTTGGATTGCGAGATTTGTTCGGCCAGCGCATTCACCCGTGCGGCTTGCTGGGGCGGAGCGGGAATGATGATCTCGGACACGAGAACGCGCACACCGCTGCCTTGGGTTTCGCCCAAAGCGCGGTTGATTTCAGCGTCGGTGATCTGCACGCGGCTGGCATAGCGGGCACGCACCAATTCACGCCACCCGACCGAGTTTACAACGAAATCGCGAAACGTTTCGCGCGAGACGCCGGATTGACCAAGGGCCTGGGTGAATTCTTCGGTGCTCAGATCCGCGCGCGAGGCGAATTCGGCAAGGCTGTCTTCGATGCCCTGCGGCGTCAGTTCGATACCCGCTTCGGCCACGGCCTCGTTGCGCAGGCGTTCGTCGATCAGCGAGGTCAGCGCCCCTTCGCGGGTCGCCCCCGGTGCGTTCAACACTTCAAGAAAGCGCTGGCGCTGCTGGACTTCGAATTCGGTTACAACGGATTCATTCACCTTGGCGACGGGCGCAAAGAGGTTTTGCGCCGAAACGGGGGCGGCGGTCATCAGACCCAGCCCAAGGACGGCGATGCTTCGTGTCAGACGGTTCAGGTTCATCTTACTTATTTCCCACATGATCGCTCATATCTTTCTGTTCCGTTGGAGGCCGAGAAGCCCCGCAGGCCGATGTTAAACCCGATATCGGTAGAGGGCTCAACACTTGTTGAGGAGGTATAGCGGCGGCGCACCGAAAGGTCGACGCTCACACATTCATTATTGTAGGTCAGGCCAAGCCCCGCCGTCGCCGCTGTATTGTTTTGGACGTCATAGCGCACGTCGGCGCTGGCGGACCATTGCTTGTTGATGTCGTAGCTACCGTCAAGCGACACCTCGGAAATCGCTTCGGTCCGGTCTTCGGCAGTATCCGCCTCAAGCCAGACATAGGTGCCTTCGACGGTAGTTTTGCCAAAGCTCCACCCGCCGCGCAGTTCCGCCTTGGAGATGTCGAAATTGGAGTCGACCAAGGTCCGCGCGGTCAGCGAAAGACCGGCGTTATTCTTGATCTGCCCCGCCAGCAGCACGTCAGAGCGCACGCCAGACAGGCCGGACGTATCGGTAAAGGCAGGGTCGCTGATGCTGCGGAACACCTGACCAACCGCGACATAGGTGTCCCAGCCATTGGGGTCAAAGCGCGACCAGTTCACCGCCACCGCCGCGGTTGTGCCGCGTTCGCGCCGGTCGGGGCGCGGAAAGCGCGAGAGCGAGAGGATGTTGCCCTGATCGAATTCAACGCGGGTGCTTTCCTCGTTCGGAATGTCGAGCCGGCTGCCATCGGTCCACCCCAGCTGCACTACGGGCGTCAGCACCTGCGACGCACCACCAGCCTCGCGGCGTGCCATCGGGTAGCTTAGACCGACCGCTGCGAAAGGCGCGATGTCGCTATGGTTCTGCGCAAAGGTGTCGTCTTGGGTGATGTCAAAGAAATTGAACGTCGTGCCGACCTGCGCATCGGTGACCAAGCCGGAGCGATGGGTGAAGCGACGCAGATATTTAAGCGACCCGTTGATCCGCGATACATCGCGTCCAATCACATCCACATCGGAAGATCGCCAATGGCTATGCGCCTCCAGCCCGAACCGCAGTTCGCCCCCCCATGCCTTGGGGAAAAAGCGCCGTTCGAATTCGCCGTCGATCACGACTGTGGGCAGGGTGCTGTTCAACTCTCCGGGACGCAGGGTTTCAAAGTTGTAAAGGCTGGTACGCACAAAGCTGTCACGTCGCGCGCGTGAAAGTGTGAGGTCACTGCGCAAACGGTCCTCGTCCGAATAGCCGTATTCGGTAAAGTAAGAGCTGTCGCTCACCGCCTCGATCGTGAAGCTCAGCTTGTAGCCGCGCTCAAGCTCGAAGCTGCCTTCACCGAACAGATAGCCGCGGGTCTCATCTGGGAGTTGGTCATCGCGGGTATAGGCCCCGTTAAACTCGATATCACCGTTGGTGAACGCCTGCCGATAGCGGAATTCAAGCGTGCGGGTCGAGGACGACAGATAGGGCGTCAGGGTCAGGTCGCGGCTTTCGCCCAAGGTGATGAAATAAGGCAGCTTCAGCCCCGTGCCCAACAGCGACGTGGTGCGAATGGATGGGGCCAAAAACCCGTCCGCGCGGTCCAACGTCGGGTCGGGCAGCCGCAAACGGGGCAGGTAGAACACCGGCACCGACCGGATATGAAAAGTCGCATCATCGAAATACAGTTGCTGCGCCTCGGTATCATGCACCACGCGGCGCGCGCGGATCTGCCAGAGGGGCAGCTCGCCGTCATTGCAGGTTTTGCATGAGGTCACGGCGGTCTTGTACAGCTGGCTATAGCGCCCCTCGACACGGTCGATCTGGACGGCGGCCATCTGCACCTGCTGGTTCAGCACCATACGTGCGCCGCGCAGCAGACCGTTCTGCAACCCCTGATCCAGCTCTGCCGCATCCGCGAGAATGACGGTGCCATCACCATCGTTCAGCACAATCGGCCCTTCGATCACCAAGGCACCGGTTTCGTCATTGTAACGGATCGCAGAGGCACGGATGCGGGTCGTGCCTTGAAACGCCTCTACGTTACCTTGGGCGACCAGTTCCCGGTCACGGGTGATGAACAGGTCATCGGCCACCAGAACGGCAGGACGCTCGCTGTCTTGCGCGGCAGCGGGCAGACCAAGGGCGACGAGAAGGGTCAGGAGCAAACGGCGCATGTCAGCCATCCTCTGAATGAAGTAGAAGACCAAGCGCCAGAAGAATGGACGCGACAGGCGGAGCCCAGGCCGCAAGAAGAACCGGAATCTGCCCGTTCTCCCCCAGAATTTGCGCAAAACTGCGAATAAAATACAAGCCGAACCCCATCAGAACAGAGGCCAGCACCGCGACGCCCGTGCCTCCGAACCTCGTATGGCGCATGGTAAACGCGCTCGCAACCAGAACCATCGCAATCAGAAAGAACGGGCGCGCCAGTTCGGTCTGCAACCAGACCTTGTGGCGGCGCGGGCTGAAGCCTGCCAGTTCAAGCTGCTTGATGTAATCGGGCAGATCATAGATCGAGACGGCACCGGGATCGGTGATGCTGTCGCGGATACGATCCAGCGTCAGGGTCGAGGGCAGGGTGAGCGTGTCAAATGTCTCGGCCGCGCCTTCGGCGTTCACGCCCACTTCAAGCGGCCATGACTTCGCATCGGTCAGCGTCCAGATGCCATCTTCCAGCGCGGCGCTGTCCGCTTCGATCCGCCGTGCGGGACCGCCCTCGGGCGCGTAGCTGAGGAATGTGACATCATAAAGCACCGAGGCGTCCTTGTTTGACCGCCATGCGCGGATCACGGTCTGCCCCTCGTCACTGCCCTGGCGCAGCCACAGCCCTTCGTCGCTGACCGACAGGACAGAGGTCCCGCCCGCGCGAATGCTGTCGCTGAGTTGAATGTATCGTTTCGCGGTCGCCGCAACGATGGGGTTCAACATGCCCACAGCCATCACGCCAATGATGAACGCCACCCAGATCGGGGCCTGCAACGCGCTGAGCGCTGACCGGCCGGCGGCACGGGTCACCACTAGTTCTGACGAGCGTGCCAGCGACAAAAATAACACCACAGTCGCAAGAATCATAATCAGCGGCAGGATCAGGTTCATGGTTTCGGGCGTCTTTAACAACGTCATCCCGAAGAGGCGCAGCCAGCCGATATCGTAGCTGCTGAACCGGCGCGCTTGATCGACCATATCCACCAACACGAGCAGAGAGAACAGCACAGCGGAGATGAGGATAAACCCCATAATAAAGCGGCGCGCGAAATAGAGATGCAGGATCATGCGACGCCCCTTTGCTTGCCCATCCGTTTGGTCCAGCCCGGATGGGCCGTTTGCCAGATCATCCCGATCACAATCACAGCGCCAATCAGGCTGGGCAGGAACAGCAGCGGCCAGCGGCTGGCGTCGTCGCGCACCGTATCAACCAAAGTGCCGCGCAACCCGTCAAGCGCGATGAGCAGACCAAAGGCGATCACGATCTCGCGCCAGACTCCGAAGCGCGAAAACCCTCCGAGCACCAGTGTCGCATAGCCGATCATCGCGGCGATCATGCAAAAGGCTGCCGAGGAAAAGCGCTGCGCCAGCTCTTCTGCGATGTCACCCGCGCTCGATTTGGTGATCGCCTCAAGCTGATCCCACTGGGCAAACATCTCGGCCGTGGTCATGGCGTCGATGGATTGGGTGCGGGGTTTGTCGCTGCTGACCAAGGACGAGATATCGAACGAGAAATCGCGGAACTTGGCTGTCGACAGGCGTTTGCCGGCCATCTCAAGCCGTTGCGCCATGCCATCGACCATGATCAGCGTCGTACCATCGCCATTGCGGATCAGATAGGCTTCGGACGCGGTATAGATCACGCCCTCGTCGGGGTTGCGCCGGTCCGACAGAAACACATCACGCAACACCCCGTCGGCGTCGATCACGCGGGTATAGAACGTGACCTTAGAGGTCGGATGCAGGAATGTGCCTTCGGTCAGCAGCCGTGCGGTGACATTCTGCGAAATCTCGGCCTCGCGTTCAGACAGCTGTCCGTTGGACAGGGGCAAAAGCAGATGGGTCAGCACCGACATCATAATCGCGACACATAGACCATAGACGAACACGGGCCGCGCCAGACGCCAAGGGCTGGTGCCCGTTGCCTGCAGCACCGTCAGCTCGGATTCGCTGGTCATCCGGTTGATCACATAGACCGACCCCGCAAAGGTCGCGATCGGCAGCACGGTGGTGATCAGCTTGGGCAGCCCCAGCACGGTAAATTCCAGAAACACCAGTGCCGTCTGGCCGTCGCCAATCAGCCGGTCAAACAGCACCACGGCGCGGTTGATCCAGAAAATCGCCACCAGGATCAACGCAAAGAAACTGAACAAAATCAGGAACTGGGACAACATATAGCGGTCGAACTTGGCCAATCTGCATCCCTTGGGTATCAAAACGGGTGAACTTTCGCCCGACGATAAAGTAAATTTCCGCCCACGAAAACTGCTATCTGGCCTTAACGGCGCACGCAGGATACGTCTAAGCGAAATTCAGACAAAAGGGGTTCACCTGATGACCGCATTGACGCCAATGACATTTACCGAAACCGATATTGACCAGATCGCAGGCCACACGGGCCGTGTGGCTGTGACTGTGGGCGCGGATGGCAAGCTCAACCCCTCCGCGCGGCGCATCAACAAGCTGACCAAGGGCGCGCTGGAACGTCTGGTGGCCAGCGACAGCTTCACGAAATTGTCAGCGGGCGATGCGGTCAGCCTCGGTTTTCCCATCGGCATGGCGGCCGAGGCCGTGGATGTGGTGCAATTGGCGAATAACGCCGATCAGGAAGCCCTGCGCGCAGCCGGTGCGGCGCTTGCGAAACGGCGCGGCGATGCGGATCTGCTGGTGTTGACGGGCGGTTTGCGCAAAGCGGCCGAGCTTTGCTTTGGACTGGCCATGCGCGACTACACGTTCGAGGATCGCAAAAGCAACGGCAAGCCACGCAAGGGGCAGGTCGTGATCATGAATTCCAAACCCGAAGAGGTCGAAGCCGCTGCGGCACCCCTGCTGGCCATCGCCGACGGTGCCTTTATGACCCGCGACCTGACGAATGAACCCGCGAATATCCTGACCACCACCGAATTCGCCGACCGTCTGGCCGAAATGGAGTCAATCGGCCTTGAGGTGGAAGTGCTGGACGAAGCCAAGCTGGAAGAGCTGGGGATGCGCACCTTGCTTAGCGTCGGGCAGGGGTCGGCCAGCCCGTCTTACGTCGTGGTGATGAAATGGAACGGCGGCGAGAAAGACGCGGCCCCGCTGGCGTTGGTCGGCAAGGGCGTGGTGTTCGACACCGGCGGCATCAGCCTGAAACCGGGCGCGGGCATGGAAGACATGACCATGGATATGGGCGGCGCAGGCGTTGTCTCGGGCGTGATGCGCAGCCTTGCCCTGCGTAAGGCCAAGGCCAATGTCGTCGGGCTGGTCGGTATCGTAGAGAACATGCCATCCAGCACGGCAACCCGCCCCGGTGACGTAATCAAGACGATGAAGGGCGACACGGTCGAGGTGATCAATACCGACGCCGAAGGCCGTTTGGTGCTTTGTGATGTGCTTTGGTACGCGCAAGAACGGTTCAACCCCGCGGGCGTGATCGATTTGGCGACGCTGACCGGCGCGATTATCATCGGCCTGGGTCATGACAATGCCGGGGTTTTCTCGAACGACGATACGCTGTGCAACGCCTTCCTCAAGGCTGCGCAAACCGAGGGTGAAGGCGCGTGGCGGATGCCCCTGGGCGCGGGGTATGACAAGCTGCTGAAAAGCCGCATCGCCGACATGAAAAACATCGGTGGGCGGCCTGCCGGGTCGATCACGGCGGCGCAATTCCTACAACGGTTCATCAAGGACGGCACGCCTTGGATTCACCTTGATATCGCCGGTGTGGCCTCCGTCAAATCCGAGACAGCGCTGGCGCCCGTCGGGGCCACGGGCTGGGGCGTTGCCGCGTTGAACCGATTGATTTCAAACCTCTACGAGACAGAGTAAACCTGATGGGTGCCGCGTATTTCTACCATCTGACCCAGCGACCGCTGGTCGAAACGCTGACCATGCTTTTGGGCAAGGCCCAAGGCGCGGGCTGGCGTGTGGCGGTACGCGGCACCGATCAATCCCTGCTGGAACAGCTTGACGTTGCCCTGTGGCGCGGGCCCGAGGATGGCTTTCTGCCCCATGGTCTGGCCGGTGGGCCCCATGATGCCGAACAGCCGGTTTTGCTGACCACGGACACCCACGCGCCGAATAACGCAAGCTGCGTGTTCTCGATCCACGGCGCGGCTGTGTCGGCACAGGAAGTCGCGGCGCTGGATCGGGTGTGCATCCTGTTCGACGGGCTGGACGACCACGCCTTGAACGTCGCGCGGGACCAGTGGAAATCGCTGAAAGCCGCAGGAGCCTCTGCGCAATACTGGTCCGAGGAATCGGGCCGGTGGGAGAAAAAGGCAGAGACCTGAGGGCGGTACGCCGCGGTTTAACGGGTGAGGATCAACTCTCCGTTGGTGATCTCGATCCGACCCCAGCGTTGCAGATAGCCCATCCCCAGCAAGGATTGCCGCATCTCGCCTTCGTTCACGACCGCGGGCACATCGGTATCGCGCACCCCGCCCAGTTCAACCTCGTCCAGCCGCACATAGGCGGTACGCACTTCGCCATTGGCGGTGCTGGCACGGCCCAGATAGTTCAGGCTATCGGGCGAGAGCCCTGCGGCTTCGGCATCGGCGCGGGTCAGCACCATATCCGTCGCGCCGGTGTCCACCACAAAGCGGAGCGGCGTGCCATTGATCGTCGCCGTCAGATAATAATGCCCGTCGCGGGCGCGTGGCAGGGTGACGCTGCCGGTGCTGGCCTCATAGGCTTGGCGCGGGATGTCGCCTTGTCGGTTGATATCCTCCCACAGGCCATAGCCCGCGGCGACACCGGTAAAGATCATGGCCCAGACCGCGACCTGTTGCAGCGTCTTGTTCCAGCCCTGACGGCTTTGCATGAAGAACCAGCCCGCGACCATCGCCATGAGCACGATCAGATAGATCAAACGTCCTGTTTCAATGTCCGGCATCGTATATCCTTTGGCAATCTTCCAAAGATATGGGGGCAGGGTGCGGAAAAGTCAGCCCGGCCCCGGTCCGAAACCAAAGGCGCTAAGCCCGTCGAGCACGAATTGCACCGACAGCGCGGCAAGCAGCATACCCAAAAGCCGCGTGATCACATTGATCCCGACCTTGCCCAAAGCGTTTTCAAGGTAACCGCTGGCCTGCATCGTGATGCCCATGATGATCAGAACGGCGAAAGTGATCGCGACGACGGTCACCAGCCCTTCAAGGCCCGGTTTCTCGCCCGTCAGCAGGATCACCGACGCGATAGAGCCGGGGCCCGCGATCAAGGGAATGGCCAGCGGAAATACCGATGGGTCGTCGTGATCGTCATCCGCCTCGGCATGGCCCTCGCGGCGTTTTGTGCGGCGGTCGAACAACATATCAAGCGCGGTCAGGAACAGCAGAACGCCCCCCGCGACACGAAAGGCGGGCATGGAGATGCCGATAAAGCCAAGCACAGCCTCGCCAAAGGCAGCAAAGACCAGCAACAGCAGCCCCGCGATGACCACCGACCGCCACGCAATCAACCGGCGCTGGCGCGGGGTCATGCCGGGGGTCAGGGCCAGAAACATCGGGCCGATCGCAAAGGGGTCAATGATCACGATCATCGTCGCGAACGCGGTGATCATGAATGCCAGATCAAGTGCCATCATAAAACGTCACCGGGGCCAGCCCCGTCCTTATCCCTTGCGCCGCGCTGGCATTACGCCGACGCGGTTTCCAGTTTTTCCAACGCGCCCATCCAGATCGCTTCCGCCCGTTCAAGCGCGGCCATGACTTCGGCGTATTTCTTGTTCCAGACCTCAAGTTCGCCGACTTTGTCCTTTTCGTAAAGGGCAGGGTCCGCGAGCTTTTTCGCAAGCTTGTCGCGCATGTCGTTGATCTTGGTCACCCGCGCCTCGGCCGTGCGCACTTCGGCGCGCAGGGCAAGGATGTCTTCGCGGTTGGCGCGTTTGGGTTTTGGCGCTTCCTTGACCGGTTTGGGGTTCTTGCTGACGGGCTTTTCCACGGTCAACAGCATCTTGCGATAGGCTTCGAGGTCATCCTCATAGGGCTTGACCGTGCCGTTCGACACCAGCCACAGACGGTCCGCGACCATCGACAAAAGGTGCATATCGTGGCTGACAAGGATCACAGCGCCGGAATAGCGCGTCAACGCCTCGACCAGCGCTTCGCGCGATTCTATATCAAGGTGGTTGGTCGGCTCATCGAGGATCAGCAGATGCGGAGCGTCCAATGTGGCGAGCAGCAGTGACAGACGCGCCTTTTGCCCCCCCGACAAACGCCCCACTTCGGTATCGGCCTGATCCGGCCCCAGACCGAACCCCGCCAGCTGTGCGCGCAACTTGGATTGCATCACACCGGGGCGCGCGCTGATCATATGCTGCAGCGGCGTTTCATGGACGATCAATTCGTCCACCTGATGCTGTGCAAAGAACCCGATGCGCAGCTTGCTGGAGTTGATCGCCTTGCCCTCGAACAACACCAAACGGTTGGAGAGCAGCTTTGACAGGGTTGATTTACCCTGACCGTTTTTGCCCAACAGCGCGATGCGGTCGTCTTGGTCGATCCGCAGGTTCAGGCGCGACAGGACGGGCTGGCCCTCGGTATAGCCGGTCGATCCGCCTTCGATACTGATGATGGGCGGCGAAAGCTCATCGGGCTGCGGGAAGGTAAAGACCTTGCGCGCGGCTTCCTCCGGCGGCGTGATTGTCACCATCTTCTCGATGGCCTTCATCCGCGACTGCGCCTGTTTCGCCTTGGACGCCTTGGCCTTAAAGCGATCAACGAACGCCTGCATATGCGCCTTATGCGCTTGCTGCTTTTTCGCCTGCGCTGTCAGCTGCGCGCGCTTTTCGGCCCGCATTTTCGCGAACTGGTCGTAATTACCCTGATAATACGTGAGCTTACGGTCTTCGAGGTGCAGGATACCACCGACGGCACGGTTCAACAGACCACGGTCGTGGCTGATGATGATCACCGTGTGCGGGTATTTCGACAGGTAGTTTTCGAGCCACAACGCGCCTTCAAGATCAAGGTAGTTGGTCGGTTCGTCCAACAGCAGCAAATCCGGCTGCGCGAACAGAACGCCCGCCAGCGCCACGCGCATCCGCCACCCGCCCGAGTAGGCCGAACAGGGCTGCTGCTGATCATGGTCGTCAAAGCCGAGCCCCTTGAGGATCGCGGCGGCACGGCCTTCGGCGGACCAGGCGTCGATATCGGCAAGGCGGGTCTGCACCTCGGCGATGCGCGCGGGATCATCCGTTGTCTCTGCCTCGTGCATCAAGGCGGCGCGTTCGACATCGGCGGCCAGCACCGTATCGATCAGCGACACGTCAGAGGACGGGACCTCTTGGGCGATGCCCCCGATCTTGGCGCGCGAGGGCAGGCTGATGTCGCCCGCGTCCAGCGACAGCTCTCCGCGAATGATTTTGAACAGCGTGGTTTTACCCGCACCGTTTTGCCCGACCAGACCCACTTTGTGGCCTTCGGGGATGACCGCGCTGGCTTCCTCGAACAAGGGACGGCCTTCGACGGAATAGTTGATTTCTGAAATGCTTAACATGGACGCGGTGTGAACCATGTCTGGCCCCGCGTCAATCGCGGCTTTTCACGGGGCATGACCCATGCTAGGGAGCGGCCAAATCAACCCCACCTAGGAGAGCTATCATGGCCCTTGAGCGCACATTCTCGATCATCAAACCAGACGCAACACGCCGCAACCTGACCGGCAAAATCAACGCTAAATTCGAAGAAGCCGGCCTGCGCATCGTCGCACAAAAGCGTATTCACATGACAAAGGCACAAGCCGGCGTTTTCTATGCCGTGCACGCCGAGCGTCCTTTCTATGACGAACTGTGCGAATTCATGGCGTCCGAGCCTGTTGTTGTTCAGGTTCTCGAAGGCGAAGGTGCCATCGCGAAAAACCGCGAAGTGATGGGCGCAACCAACCCAGCAGACGCAGCCGAAGGCACGATCCGCGCAGAATTCGCCGAATCCGTTGGCGAAAACTCCGTTCACGGGTCCGACGCACCTGAAACAGCCGCAGTCGAAATCGCGTATTTCTTCTCCGGTCTGGAACTGGTTGGCTAAGCCTTCACAGGTTTGGAAAGATGAAAAGGGTCGCAGGCAACTGCGGCCCTTTTTTCATGCAACGGGGATTACATAGCGGCGCCCGACCCGTTCAGCCTTTAAGGGGCGGATGGTGTGACGACAGCTCACCGTCCACAGGGCTCACGGTTTTCATCGGTGCCGTTTGTTCAAGGTGACGGTGCAACAGATCAACGTTGCGGATGTTTGCCTTCCAGCCCACGTCAAAGATGTCACCGATCAGGGGGATCGCACCGATCGCAAGGTCGATGCCCACATTCGCCCCCATACGCGCCAGAACCGAGCGGCTTGCGCCCATGCGATGCGCTTCCTTCAAGATATAGCCCGCCGGTGCCAAAGCCAGAACGTCGCCAACGCCCGGTATCAGGCCAAGGATGCTGTCCCAGCCCAGCCGAATGCCCAGCACAGGCACGCGCAGGGCGCTGTCCATCGTACGGGCAAGGCCACGCAGCCGGTCAAGGTCGTGTTGAACATCGGGGGAATGTGGCATGGGGCAGGGTATCCTGTTGGGGCTACGTTAGCGACCCAACGCCTATGGGGGCTGCGCCGTTCCGCTGCTGCCTTCAGGTTTCGCAGGGACGCGTTACGCCTCGCGCACACCGATCAGGTTCATCATGCGTTCGAATTCAGATCGTCCGGTATCATGGGCACGGGCCTTGATCGCGTCGAACTTGACCCGCAGGGCTTTCTTTTCTTCCCCTTTGCAGTCGTTCCACGGGCGCCCCTGAAGCCCCATCACCAGAACATAGTACCCGATGAAGTGCGGGCGCTGACCATTTTGCAGCAACCTCTCGTAGGCCGCATCGGCACCAAGATCGCGCAACTCTTGCGCAGAGTGGATGCCAGCACGGGCGCAGCTTTCCTCGAACGCGGGGCCAAGATTGCGGATGGAAGAAACAGGGTCAGTCATACCGGGCTGTTTATACCGCAGCTTGCCGCCTGTCACTTTCAGATGCTGGCGTAATCCGTAAATATCACCGGCTGGGGTTTTTCCGGCGCGGGTTTGGGTGGGGCGGATTGTTGCTGCTGCGGCGATTGCTTGGTCATGTGTCTTCTCCGGCTTGTGTTGGTCTCTCCGTTTCAGGGGCTACCAACGTTCGGGCGGCCCTTTCGTTCACGGTGAAGTCGAAAACTGCCGGTTTAGGGGCCGGATATGGGCGGTTTTGGGGCGAAACTGTGCCATTTAAGCCATGCGTTTTCCGCATATCCACTATGGTTTGCACCTTTGCTGCACCGCGCACATATGACGGTCACGGGCATTGAAGCCCTGAAATGGAAAGCTGGAAAATGAAAACCGAAGCTACATACAAAACCGCCACTCCGGTCGAAGTCGACCGTCTTCTTGCCGAAGCCAACGCGCTGCGCAGTGCCTATATCTCTGCCGCTGTTGCCAGAGCATCGCGCAAGTTTACCGGCCTGTTCCGCACCGCACCCCGCGGCACGGCAGCAGCCTAAACCGCCAGCGCTACGCTGACGGAACATACCAAACCGAATGCGGTGGATAGGCCGCCGCATAGACGTGAAAGAGAGAATAAGAAATGAGCTATACATCCACATATACCGCCGCACCTGTTGCGGGTCTGATGCCCAAGCTGCGCCAGTCGCTTGATGCATTCCGTGCCTACAGCGCTGACCAACGCGCCAAACGCCAGACCTTCCGCGAGCTGTCGGCGATGAATGACCGGGATCTGGCAGATATCGGTGTTGCACGTGGCGAGATCCGCCATATTGCCTCGCAAGCGGTTGCCCTGCGCTAACCACGACGCCAAAAGCCACAAGAATTTCCCCGCCGCAAAGTTCTCCCA
>NZ_DGMH01000050.1:193889-218158 GCF_002388305.1 Sulfitobacter sp. UBA4523 | reverse complement strand
CCCCCGCCGCAAAGTTCTCCCACTTTGCGGCGGTTTTATTTTTTCTGATCAGATGCTTATGCGGTGCAATCCGGCGCTGGTGATTCCCCCAATTGCGCGCTAATTCGCTTGATATCTTCCCCCAAAACCCCTTCCATCGCTGCGGCCCCCGAAACAGCGTTTCGCGATCAAAGCCCTTGCCAGAATTTTATTCCTGACCAGGGGTGAATGACACCACCGCGGACTTGCTTGACGCTGCGCCATTGAAGCGCGGCTGCGTCATGTTACCTCCCCCTTAGACGTAACGGAGAATATCATGATCAAACACGCCACACTCACCGCAATCGCCCTTGCTACCGGCGTCAGTGCTGCTCAGGCAGAGACGCTGAATGTCGGCATGTCGGGCGGGTACTTTCCCTTTACCTTCGTAAAGCTTGACGAGCTTCAAGGGTTCGAGGTCGATTTCATCAACGCCGTCGCCAAGGAAACTGGCGACGAGGTGAATTTTGTCACCATGTCCTTTTCCGGCCTGATCGGCGCGCTGGAATCTGGCCGCATCGACACGATCGCCAACCAGATCACCATCACCCCCGAACGCGAGGCGAAATTCGCCTTTTCGCAGCCCTATGTCTTTGACGGGGCGCAGGTCGTGGTGAAAGAGGGCAACGAAGACACCATCGGCAGTGTCGAGGATCTGAGCGGAAAGACCGTTGCGGTCAACCTCGGCTCCAACTTCGAGGAACTGCTGAACGAGCTGCCGAACGCGGGCGAGATCGACATTCGCACCTATGAAAGCAACATTGCGCAAGACACGGCCCTTGGTCGCGTGGATGCCTTTGTGATGGACCGCGTTTCCTCGGCCCAGCTGATCGCGGAAAGCCCGCTGCCGCTGGCGCTTGCGGGCAAACCCTTTAGCGAGATCCGCAATGCGCTGCCCTTCCGCAACGATGACGAAGGTCAGGCCCTGCGTGACCGGTTTGACGCCGCGATCACCAAGCTGAAAGAAGACGGCACCCTGACCGAGATTTCGGAAAAATGGTTCGGCTCTGACATCACAACAGCCGAGTAACACAAAATGCGGGGACTGGATTTCGAATATATGTGGGGCTTGCTGCCCGTGTTGCTGGGCTATGTCCCGCTGACGCTGTTCATGGCGTTTGTGGGCATGGTCTGCGCATTGGTGCTGGCTTCTGTGCTCGCGGTTGAACGGGTGTTTCGGGTTCCGGTCCTCGACGTTTTTGTGCGACTGTTCATCAGCTTCTTTCGCGGCACGCCGTTGTTGGTGCAGTTGTTCCTGTTCTACTACGGCCTGCCGCAAGTCCTGAGTTTTCTGGGCAAGATCGACGGCGTCACCGCGACCATCATGGGGCTGACGCTGCATTTCTCGGCCTATATGGCGGAAAGCATCCGCGCGGCCATTCTGGGTGTGGACCGCAGCCAGTGGGAGGCCGCGCAGGCCGTTGGCATGACCCAAGGCCAGATGATGCGCCAGATTATTCTGCCTCAGGCCTCGCGGGTCGCGGCACCGACTTTGGTGAATTACTTTATCGATATGATCAAAGGCACCTCGCTGGCCTTTACCCTTGGCGTGACCGAACTGATGGGGGCGACCCAGAAAGAGGCAGCGGGCAGCTTCCTCTACTTCGAAGCCTTTCTCGTCGTCGCCGCGATCTATTGGGTCATGGTAGAGACATTGGCCTTCGCACAGCGTCACCTAGAGGTCTATCTGAACAAGGCACATGCGCGATGACCAATACACAAAGCATTCCAGAGACGGGCAGGGCGACGGGTGACGGGATCACCATATCCGGCCTGACCAAATCCTTTGGCAGCACCGCCGTGCTGAAAGACATCTCGCTTGATATCGCCCAAGGCGAACGGGTGGTGATCATCGGGCCGTCGGGCACGGGGAAGTCCACCTTGCTGCGCTGCCTGAACTTTCTTGATGCGCCTGACGCGGGCATCATCCGCATTGGCGATATGTCTGTCGATGCGGCTACGGCGAAGCGCGCCGATATTCTGGCGCTGCGGCGGCGCACGTCCTTCGTGTTCCAGAACTACGCGCTGTTTGCCAACAAGACCGCGCGCGAGAATATCACTCAGGCGCTGATCACCGTTCAGGGCTATAGCAAGGCCGAGGCCAACGCCCGTGCCGACGCGACGCTGCGCGAAACCGGTCTGTTCGAGAAAGCCGACAGCTACCCCGCAGCGCTGTCGGGCGGCCAGCAGCAACGGGTGGGCATCGGCCGCGCGATGGCGCTGGATGCGGATCTGATGCTGTTTGACGAACCGACCTCGGCGCTGGACCCCGAATGGGTGGGAGAGGTGCTCGACCTCATGCGGCGCGTGGCCGAGAAACGACAGACCATGCTGATCGTGACCCACGAGATCCAGTTCGCGCGCGAGATTGCGGATCGGATCGTCTTTATGGACGAGGGACGGATTGTCGAACAGGGCCCACCGGCAGAACTGCTTGATGCACCCAAAGACCCGCGCACCCAATCCTTTCTACGGCGTGTCACGGGGTAGGGATCAGACCTTGATCACCGTGCACCCATGGGCGGCGGCGCGGGACAGCAGATCGGGCGACAGCACGGCCCCTGTGACAAGGTAATCATAGGCCCAGATCTCCCCGTGCTGGCAGGCAAGGTCCAAATCCGCCTTGCCCTGATCGGCCACCAGGATCGTTGTCTTGGCGCAGCCCGCAATCGCCTTGCGCGCCAGCACCTCGTCCGAGTTATAGTCCATCACCGCGCCCGACCCCGACAGCCCGCCACAGCTGAACACCGCGTAATCCATGCGGTAACCCGCGAAAAACGCCAGCGCTGCAGCGCCGATCAGATCCAGATCACGCATCCGTACATTGCCGCCCGCCAGCTCCACCATCACGCCCGCGGCATTCTGCAGGGCGCAAACCGCGTGGATGCTATTGGTCGCGACGAATAGGTCTTTGTGCGACGACAGAAACCGCGCGCAATGCTCGACCGTTGTCCCCGTCCCAAGCGCCACCCGTGCACCATCGGGGATCAGGTTCTTGACCGCCAAGGCGATGCGCTGCTTCTCCTGTCGCGCGATGGTTTCGCGGGGCAGGTAGCCGATATTCTCGCTTTGCTGGCGCAGTTGCACCTTTCCCTTGCGGCGCTGCACCAGTGCCGCGTCATCAAGGTCGCGCAGGTCGGCGCGGATGGTCTGCACCGAAACGTCCAGATGCTGCGATAGTTCGGCAGGGGACAAAGCGTCGTTCTGCGACAGCAGCGCAATGATCCTGTCGCGCCGGTCGGTCAGAGTAGGTCGCGCCATCTATTTTCCTTCGAAAACAACTCAAGGTTAGCCGGACCCTAGAGCGACCCCGTCCACGGCGCAATATAATTAAATCTGTTACGGAAATGTCATAAATCTGTAGCGTAAGATGGGAATAAGGCGAGCGTGAAATGCTTTCGTACGAAAGCTACCTTTTCAGGAGAGCCCCATGAAAACCATCCTCACCACCACCGCTTTTGCCCTGATGGCCAGCACGGCCCTTGCAGATACAATCACACTTTACACCTCGCAGCCCAATGCAGATGCGCAGCAGACTGTGGACGCCTTCAAAGCCGCCAACCCCGATACCGATGTCGAATGGGTTCGCGACGGCACGACCAAACTGATGGCCCGTCTGCGCGCCGAGATCGAGGCAGGCAACCCGCAGCCCGACGTGCTGCTGATCGCCGACACCGTGACGCTGGAGGGCATGGCCCAAGAAGGTCTGCTGACCGCTTACCGATCCCCCGAGGCTGCCAATTATGACAGCGCGCTTTATTCTGCCGACGGCTTCTATCACTCGACCAAGCTGATCACGACAGGCATCGTCTATAACACCGGCGTCGAGACGGCTCCGACATCGTGGAACGACCTGAGCGATGCGGCCCTGAAAGGTCAGGTGGCCATGCCATCCCCGCTGTATTCCGGTGCGGCGCTGATCCATCTGGCAACCCTGACCGGCGATGACAGCCTTGGCTGGGGCTATTACGAACAACTGGCGGAAAACGACGCCCGCGCCCAAGGCGGCAACGGCGGCACGTTCAAGGCCGTGGCCTCGGGCGAGAAACCTTATGGCATGGTCGTCGACTTCCTTGCCATCCGCAACAAGGCCGAAGGGTCGCCTGTCGAATTCGTCTTCCCGACCGAAGGCGTATCCTATGTGACCGAGCCCGTGGCGATCATGTCGACCGCCAAGAACGTCGAAGGCGCACAGAAGTTCGTCGATTTCCTGCTGAGCGCGGAAGGTCAGGATGTGGTGCTTGAGATGGGCTATATCCCCGCACGCGACGGCATGGGCGTGCCCGCCGGTTTCCCTGCGCGCGAAGACATCAAACTGATGGATTTCGATCCCGCGACCGCGTTGAAGGACGCCGAAGCCAACAAGGCCAAATTCACAGAGCTGTTTGGCGCCGAGTAATGGGCGTTCTGACAAAAAACGGGGGCAGCCGGTCCGAGGGGTGGCTGCTCTCTACCATTTTGATTGTGGCGATCAGCCTGACCCTTGCGCCGGTGCTGCGCCTTTTTGTCGAAGGGGTGACGGATCAGGGCGCGGTTGGCCTGTCGCTCGCGGGCGAGGTGCTGCGCCAGCCATCGACGCTGAGCGCGCTGAAACATTCGCTGGTGACCGCAGGGTTTGGCACCCTGGTCTCGGTGGTTCTGGGGTCTGCCTTTGCGTTTCTGGTGGCGCTGACCGATCTGCGCGCCAAGGCGGCGCTGGTGTTCTGCCTGATGATCCCGATGATGATCCCGCCCCAGATCACCGCGCTGTCCTGGACCCAGATCATGGGGCCGTCGTCTGTGTTGCTCAAGACCTTGGGGCTGGCACCGCCACTGGGGTCACCGCAGCCGCTTTATTCGGCGCAAGGTATCATTCTGTTGCTGGGCATCCAGCATATGTCGATTATTTTCCTGACCCTGCGTGCAGGTCTGCGCGCCATCCCGCAAGAGGTGGTAGAGGCGGCGCGCATCAGTGGCGCGCGGGGGCTGCGCACGTGGTGGCAGGTGGTCATGCCCCTGACCCTGCCCAGTTTGGCCGCGGGAACGGCGATCACCTTTGTCACCGCCCTTGGCAACTTTGGCATTCCCGCGATGCTGGGTATTCCGGCGGGCTATGCGACCCTGCCGACGCTGGTTTACCAAAAGCTGGCGGGCATGGGCACCAGCGTGCTGGCCGAGGTATCGATCCTCGCCATGCTGATCGGTGCGGTGGCTGTAACGGGCATCCTGACGCAACGGTTCTTTCAATCGCGCCAACGGGTCTATCTGGTGGGGGCCACGTCGCGCCCCTTGGCGATCCCGCTCGGGGCGGCGCGTCTGCCGGTCGAGGTGTTGCTATGGGCCGTGGTCTGCACGATCCTTGTGCTGCCCATGTTCGGCCTGCTAGCGACGTCGCTGGTGCCTGCCTATGGCGTGCCACTGCGGCTTGACACCGTAACCCTTCAGGCGTGGACCGAGGTCCTGCTGCGCCAGCCGGTCACAACGCGGGCTTTTGCGAACTCCTTTGGTCTGGCGATCGGCGCGGCGGTTGTGCTCATGCTGCTCTGCCTGCCGCTGGCGTGGCTGATGGAGCGGAACCCGACGCGGCTGTCGCGGCTGTTCGACAGCCTGCTGGATCTGCCCTATGCCTTGCCCGGAGTGGTGTTGTCGATTGCGATGATCCTGCTGCTGATCAAGCTGCCGTTCACCGATGCGACGCTTTACGGCACGATCTGGATCATTTTCTTTGCCTATCTGGCGCGGTTCTTTGCGGTGATGTTCCGCCCCGTGCAAGCGAGCATCAAGCAGTTGGATCCTGCCATGGGCGAAGCCGCGCAATCGGTGGGGGCATCGCTGTTCCAGCGGCTGCGCGATGTGATCGTGCCGCTCTCGGCACCGGCGGCGGCGGCAGGGGCGATCCTTGTGTTTCTCACCGCGTTTAACGAGCTCACGGTTTCCGCGCTGCTCTGGTCCTCGGGGACCGAAACGTTGGGCGTGGTCATTTTCAATCTGGACGACAGTGGCGAGACCGCAATGGCCAGCGCGCTGGCGATGACCATCGTGCTGGTGGTTATGGCGCTGATGGTGCTGGTGCAGCTGATGTCCCGACGTTTCCCCAAAGGAGTAGTCCCATGGCAGACATAAGCCTGTCCGCGCTTGGCAAATCATTCGCCGGTGCCCCCGCGCTGCATGACATCACCACCACGTTCAGGGACGGCGAATTCGTCGCCCTGCTGGGGCCGTCGGGCTGCGGCAAGACCACGCTGCTGCGCCTGCTTGCGGGGTTTGAGATGCCGACGACGGGGCAGATTTCCATCGGCCCGCGCGAGGTCGCGCATGTGGCCGGCAACCGCATGGTCCCGCCCGAGGATCGCAACATCGGTTTCGTGTTCCAGTCCTACGCGCTTTGGCCCCATATGAACGTGCGGCGCAATGTGTCCTATCCGCTGGAGATCCGGCGTTTTTCCAAGGCCGAGATCACCGCGCAGACCGATCAGGCGTTACAGGCGACGGGGCTGACGGACTATGCCAACCGGATGCCCTCCGAACTGTCGGGCGGGCAGCGTCAGCGGGTCGCTTTGGCGCGCTGTCTGGTGTCGCACCCCGATGCGGTGCTGCTGGACGAACCGCTGGCCAACCTTGATGTGGCGCTGCGGGCGTCGATGCAAACAGTGTTCACCGACTTTCACAAGCGCACCGGCGCGACGATGGTCTATGTCACCCACGATCAATCAGAGGCGATGGCCATGGCCGACCGGATCGCCGTGATGGACAAGGGCCGCATCCAGCAGTTCGACACGCCCCAAACGCTGTATGAACGCCCCAAGAACCGCTTTGTCGCCGAATTCGTCGGGCGCGGCACGGTGGTGCCTATGCGCGGGGTCGAAAAGAGCGATAGCGCCCTGCACGGCCATGTTCTGGGGACGCGGATCGCGGTGCAAAGCGGGGATGACATGCCAAGCCATGTCTGCCTGCGCCCCGAAAACCTGACCATCAGCGAAACCGGCGACCTGCGCGCCAAAGTGGCGCGGGTGACCTATCTGGGCGGCAAATACCTTCTGGAAACCGTCGCGGACTGCGGCACGCGACTGCTGGCTGAAACACGGGCACGGTTTGATGTCGGCATGCAGCTTGGCCTGACGATCACCACCCCATGGGCATTCTCCGAGGATTAAATGCAAAGCGTAAGAGTACTTTCCGGCATCGGGGACAAGGGCCCCGCGTGCATGCAATTGAACACGGGCAATCGGCGCTGGCTGCTCGACTGCGGCTTTGGCCCCGAGGCCCACGCCCATTTTGACCCGCGCTGGCTGAAGGGCGCGGATGCGGTCTTTATCACCCATGACCATATCGACCACATCGGCGGGGCGATCTATGCGGTAGAGGCGGGGCTGCCGATCTATGCCACTGCGCAAACCGCCAAGGCGCTGCCCCCTGCCGCCAAGGTCAACCTGCTGCCCGAACAGGGGGTATCTGTGATCGATGGCGTGCAGCTGACCACGGGCCGCAACGGGCACGCCATGGGCGGTGTCTGGATGCATTTCGCCTTGGGCGAGGGGCTGTTCTACTCGGGCGATTGGTCCGAGGAATCCGATTGGTTCCCGCTGGACCTTCCGCCGCCCGCGGCAACGGCGATCCTGGACTGTTCCTACCAGCTTGACGATGTGCCCCAGACCGAAAGATTTGCAGCACTTGACGCCTTGCTGGACAGGCTTGAGGGGCAGGTGCTTTTGCCAGTGCCGCCATCGGGCAGGGCGGGCGAAATGGCCTTGCACCTGATCCGGCGCTATGGTCACGCCAGCGTCATGCTGGACCCTGAATGTCAGGCGGTGCTGGCGACGGGTCTGCGCAGCGGTACGCTTGGCGTGGATGCGGCCAAGATCGCCCCGCTGCTGGCGCGCGGCCCGCTGGACGAGGCGCGGTTTCTTGTCTGCGACACCCCCAATGCCGATGGCGGTGCCGCCTGGGGCTATGTGCGCGCCTGGCATGAAAGCGGCCGCTTGGGGCGCGACGCGCATGTGGTCTTTACGGGCCATATGACCGCCCATGCCCGCGGGATCTGCAGCGTGCCGGGGGGATATTTCCAACGCTGGAACGTACACCCGCCGCTGCGCGATCAGGTGCGTATGCTGGAACGGCTTGGCGCGAAACGCTTTGCGCCAGCCTTCTGCACACAGCCAGAAGACTATTTGATCGAGGATCTGGGCGTCGAGGTTTTCATGCATGATCCGGTGCGCCTGTGAGGGGGGCCGCGCTTCCGCCCTCGGACTTTTGCCTGATCCGCCACGGGGAGACGACCGCCAATGCGCAAAGCATCATCGCAGGGGTGACCGATGTAGCGCTGACAGCCCGTGGCCGCGATCAGGCCCGCGCGCTGGCCCGTCGTCGCTGGCCGCAGCCGGTCACGCTTTTCGCCAGCCCCGCCGCACGGGCGCGAGAAACCTGCAAGCGCGCCTTTCCGCAGTGCGGTTTTACCGTGATTTCCGCGTTGCGCGAACGCGATTGGGGGGCGTTCGAGGGGCAGCCGCTGTCGCAGCAACCCATACGCGAAGACACCCCCGACGGCGGCGAAAGCTGGCCCGCCATGCTTGATCGTGTCGCAGGCGCGATCCACGCGGCCTGTGCCGCCACACCCGCCGGCCACCTTCCGGTGCTGGTCTGCCATTCCGGTATCATCCGCGCCGCGCGCGTGCTGTGGACACCCCATGACGCGGGCACACGCCCGCCAAACGCCATCCCGATCCTGTTTCAGCGGTCGGGCACATTTCTTGAGGAGAAAGAGCTATGACATCCGCCCCCCTGACACCTTGCGTGGTATTCGACGTCGACGGCACTCTGGCCGAGTTCGACGCGGCAAAGCTGGGTCATCTGGTGCATGGCGTCGAGAAGCAATGGGATGCGTTCCACATGGCGATGGCCGACGCCCCGCTGATTGCCCCCATCGCCAAACTGATGCGCCGCCTGAAGCAAAGCGGCGAGACGATCGTCATCTGCTCGGGCCGCCCTGACGGTTGGGCGGAACACACGATCGCTTGGCTGCACAAACACGATCTGCCCTTCGACGGCGTTTACCTGCGCGCCAAGGATCAGGACGCCGCGAGCGATCCGGAGGTCAAACGTCAAGCGCTGGCGCAAATGCAAGCGGACGGGCTGGCCCCCTGGCTGGTCATCGATGATCGCAGTTCGGTCGTTGACGCATGGCGGGCCGAGGGGCTTGCCTGCCTGCAATGCGCGCCGGGGGATTTTTGACGCGGGCGGGTGCAGCATCACGACCCTGATCGCAAGTTTTTACAGCGCACCGCGCCACAGGGGCCTGCGACCAAGGCGACGGCTTGTCCCGCAAGGGGTGGACATAAACTGTCAGGGTGAAATGGCGGAGAGACAGGGATTCGAACCCTGGGAACCCGTGAAGGCTCAACGGTTTTCGAGACCGCCCCGTTCGACCACTCCGGCACCTCTCCGCATCGGTGTGGTGCGTCCGTTTAGGATGGATTTTGCGGGGTGGCAAGGGGGGCTAGGCCAGTTTTCGCGGACACGGGGAATTTCATTGCTGACAGATGGATTTCGCCTAAGCTCTTGGGGTGGATCAACTTGAAAGGAATGCCCTGATGCGCCGACTGTCCCGTTTGCCGTTAACTTTATGTTTTGGATTGGCGGTCATGGTATCGCTGATTGCACCGATGGCACGGGCCGCCGACAGGGAAAGGGTCGATGCATTTCTGGAAGTCACAGGGTTTGATGTCGCTCTTGAAAGCATCCGGCTGTCTGCTGATTCCGCGCCGGAAATGCTGGGGATTGATGCGGATGCCTTCGGCTCTGAATGGTCGCGTCTGGTGCGCGAGGTATTCGAGACGGATTTGATGCTGGACATGGGGGCCGGTATTCTGGCGCAGGCGCTCAGCGATGATGCGCTGGAACATGCGTCGGATTTCTATGCCAGTGATCTGGGCCAACGCCTGGTGGCCGCCGAAAATGCGTCGCATTTGGAGGAAGACGATGCCGCGAAGGCAGAGGCGGGCGATGCGATCCTGAACGGGCTACGCGGGATCGATTCTCCGCGTGTGGATCTGTTGGCGCGTCTGAACGGGGCAAGCGATGTCGAGGAGAGCTCGATCAAGGCGCTGCAAGAGGTGCAGATCCGGTTCCTGATGGCAGCGGCGGGGGCGGGCGTGATCGAATTACAGATGGAAGAGCCCGACCTGCGCGAAGCGATGCGCGCGCAAGAGCCCGAGATGCGCGCCTCTATCAAAGAGAACGCGCTGGCGGGGGCGGCCTATACCTATCAGGCGTTCTCGGATGAAGAGGTGCTGGTCTATGCCAAGGCGCTGGAAGATCCGCAGATGCAGGAGGTCTACGCGCTGATGAACGCCGTGCAGTTCGAGATCATGGCGAACCGGTTTGAAGAGGTCGCACAGCGGCTTGGCACCATGCAACCCAGTCAGGACCTGTAACCATGCGCGCCTTTGTTCTTGCTGCTGGCCTGTGGATGCTGGCGCTGCCACTTTGGGCCGACGCGCGGTCAACCGTGCTGGTGGATGTCCTGCGTCTTGGCGAGCTGGCCGAGATTTTGCAGCGCGAGGGGTTGGAGAACGCGGAAACGCTTGATCGCGATATGCTGGGCGGGCAGGGCGGCGCGGGGTGGGCGCTGCAGGTGCGTGCCATCTACAACCCCGAACGCATCGTCGAAACCCTGCGCGGGGCATTGGATGCGGGCTTGCAAGGGCAGGCCCGCGAGGATGTCATTGCCTTTTTCGCGCAAGACACCGGCGCAAGGATCATCACGCTCGAGAACGAGGCCCGCGCCGCCATCACCGACCCCGAGGTGGAAGACGCCGCCCGCGCAGGTTTCCATGACCTTCAGGGCAGCGAAGACCCACGTCTGGCGCAGATCACCACATTGATCGACAGTGGCGATATGATCGACCGCAACGTCACCGCCGCGATGAATTCCAACTTTCAATTCATGCGCGGGATGGCAGATGGCAACGCGCTGCAGATGACAGAGGCCGAGATGCTGGCCGACGTGGCGCAGCAGCAAGAAGAGATCGCGCAAGACACGCGCGGCTGGCTTTATGGCTATCTGCTGCTGGCGTATTCTCCGCTGGAGGATACAGAGCTTGACCGCTATATCGCCTTCGCGCAAAGCGATGCGGGGCGCAGCCTGAATACAGCGCTGTTCGAGGGCTTTGGCACCGCATACGAAGACGTGTCCTATGCCCTTGGTCGCGCAGTTGCGTTGAACATGGTGGCCGAGGAATTATAACCAGCCGCACCGCCTTTGCGATAAGTCCCGCGAGGCCCGTGCTGGCCCTTGACATCAGGGGGGCGGTGCATCATACGGCAAGCCTCAACCTAAGGGTGCCCGTTTCGGGTGCCTTTGTTATTTCATGAACATCCCGAAACGGGATGCGCTGTCCGAGGTGGGCCAAGGCCCGACAAACTCCCGAACGGGGACCACAGGATGCGGAAACAGTAAAGGAAGACGCATGTTTGCGGTCATCAAGACAGGCGGCAAGCAGTACAAAGTTCAATCCGGCGATATGCTGCGGGTAGAACGTTTGGCTGCTGACGCGGGCGAAACAGTCCAATTCAACGAAGTTCTCATGCTGGGCGGCGATTCCCCCAAGCTGGGTGCTCCTTTGGTCGCAGGGGCCGGCGTTCAAGCCGAGGTCGTCGATCAGATCAAGGGCGAGAAAGTCATTCACTTCGTCAAGCGCCGCCGGAAGCACTCTTCCAAGCGTACCAAAGGCCACCGTCAAAAGCTGACACTGGTCAAGATCGGCGAGATCCTGTCGTCCGGCGCGGATAAATCCGACGTCAAAGCGGCAATCGGCACCGGTTCCGTCAGCGCTGCTGCCGTGACAGCCATGGAAGAGCGTTATGCGCTGAACAAAACCGATCAGGCCGAAATGGCCAAGCGCGTGAAGAACAACCAGGCCGAAGAGAAATCGGCCAAGCCTGCCAAGGCGAAGAAGGCCAAAGCTGCACCCGCAGCCGAAGGTGCCGACGATCTGAGCAAGATCTCCGGTGTTGGCCCCGTCATCGTTGGCAAGCTGAACGGTGAAGGCATCACAACCTTCGCACAGATCGCTGCTTGGACAGACGCTGACGTCGAAGCTATCGAAGAGAAACTGTCGTTCAAAGGTCGCGTCGGTCGTGAAGACTGGATCGCACAGGCCAAAGAACTCGCAAAAGGCTAAGGAGAGACACCAATGGCACATAAAAAAGCAGGCGGCTCATCCCGTAACGGCCGCGACTCAGCAGGTCGTCGTCTTGGCGTGAAGAAATATGGCGGCGAAGCTGTCATTCCCGGCAACATTCTGGTGCGTCAGCGCGGTACAAAGTACTGGCCCGCTGAAGGCGTTGGCATGGGCAAGGATCACACGATCTTCGCAACCGTTGACGGTAAGGTCCAGTTCCACAAGGGGCTGAAGAACCGTACGTTTATCTCGGTCCTGCCAGCGGCAGAAGCCGCAGAATAAGCCGCACCCGAGAGGTTTGAAAATTTAGGGATCGGCGGAAACGCCGGTCCCTTTTCCATTTTATCGCCCAGTGTTCACCCAGGAAGGGAGGGGCCGTTATGTCACGATCAAACCGCCCCGAGCTGAGCGATGGTATCATCCGTCTGCGCGCGCCCGAACACCGTGACATCGACGCCCGGTTCAAGCTTGGAAACACGCCCGAGATCCACCACATGTTCGGGGCGGAGTTGAACGCCGTGCCGGTGATGACCAAGGCGCTGGCCGAACGTTGGTATGAAACGCAGCTGGTTGAACCGCTGGCCTGGGTCATCGAACATCGCGGCAAGATGATCGGTGCGCTGCGCCTGCACAGCCTGCGTCCGTGGGACGCCAGCGCCGATGTCGCGATCGGCATTCTCGCCCCCAAGAAACTGGGCAAGGGGTTGGGCACACGCGCGCTGCATCTGCTTGCGGCCCACGCCTTTGGCTCGCTGTCGCTGCACCGCCTCTCTGCCCGTGTGCTCGACATCAACGAACGCGCTGCGGCCTGTTTCACCAAAGTCGGCTTTGCCGCCGAAGGGCGTGCGCGGCAGTCGTCTTTTCTGGGGGGCGAATGGCACGACACCCTGTTGTTCGGGCTGATCAAACCCGATTACGCTCCGCCCGTCTATGACGCCAAGCCGCGGCAAAAGCGCAAGAAGAAGAGTCAGTCATGAGCGTCGCCCTGACATCCTTTATCGTCTTCGCTGCAAGCCAGATCGGCACACCCGGACCGGCGAATATGGCGCTGATGGCCACGGGCGCGCGCTTCGGCTTTCGCGCGGCATTGCCTTTTGTCGCGGGCGTGGCCCTTGGCAAACAGCTGGTGATCTGGCCAGTGGGTTTCGGGTTGATGCAACTGGCCGACCGCGCGCCGGGGGTTTTCGTCGCGCTGAAATTCGCCTCTGCCGCCTATATCATCTGGCTGGCGTGGAAGGTTGCGAACCTGCGGTTGGGGCAGGGCGCACGAACCGAGGCCGCGCCGGGCTTTTTGGCCGGGCTGATCGTTCACCCGCTGAACCCCAAGGCCTGGGCGATGATCGTGGGCAGCTTCACGGCCTTCATCGCGCCCGGCACGCCTGCGCTGGCGGCGACGGCCACGGTGGCCGCCGTGCTGCTGGGATGCCAGATCGTGCTGCACCCCTTGTGGACGCTGGCCGGTGCGGGGATCGCAAAGACGGTCGCAGGCAGCGTTTGGGAGAAATATTTGATGTGGACCTTGGCCGCTTTGACGGTGGCCTCTGTCTTGTTCGTGCTGTTCGGAGGAGGGACATAACGATGGAAGATTTAACAGTGTCGCAACAGCAAGTGATTGAAACAGAACGGTTTGACCTACGCCCTGTGCGCATGTCGGATCGTGGGATGATCGAACATTATGCCAGCGATCCACGGGTTGCGATGCGCACCGCATCCATCCCACACCCGCTACCGCCCGGCGTAATCGAAAGCTTCATCACCCGCGCCACAAGCACCCCCCGGACAGAAGATGTCTGGGTCATGGATGGGCTGAAAACCGGTGGCTCCGAGGTGATGGGCGTGATTTCCCTGATCCGGATGGACCGCGATCAATCCGAAGTCGGCTATTGGGTCGCCCCTGCGTTCTGGAACACGCATCTGGCGTCCGAGGCGGTACAGGCGCTGGTGCAGGCCAATCCCCTGCGCAACAAAAATATGTTCGCCTCGGTGTTTCGCGACAACCCTGCCTCTGCCAAAGTGTTGACAAATGCGGGCTTCCGCTATCTTGGCAATGCGGAAACCTATTGTCTGGCGCGCGAGACCTGCGTACCAACCTGGACGTATAGCCATAAACTATGACCACACGTGCCCCGAAAGGCCCTTTTGATGAAGTTTCTTGACCTGTGCAAAGTCTATATCCGCTCTGGCGCAGGCGGGGGCGGTTGCGTGTCTTTCCGGCGCGAAAAATACATTGAATACGGTGGTCCCGATGGCGGGGACGGCGGGTCGGGCGGATCGGTCTGGGCCGAAGCCGTCGACGGGCTGAACACGCTGATCGACTTCCGCTACCAGCAGCACTTCTTTGCCAAGAACGGCCAGCCCGGCATGGGCAAGCAGCGCACCGGCAAGGATGGCGATGACATCATCCTGCGCGTCCCCGTGGGCACCGAGATCCTTGATGAGGATCAGGAAACCGTGCTGGCCGATATGACAGAGCTTGGCCAGCGGGTCGAACTGGCGCGGGGCGGCAACGGCGGCTGGGGGAACCTGCATTTTAAATCCGCGACGAACCAGGCACCGCGCCGTGCCAATCCCGGACAGGAAGGCGTGGACCGCACACTGTGGCTGCGTCTCAAGCTGATCGCGGATGTGGGTCTGCTCGGCCTGCCGAACGCGGGTAAATCGACCTTCCTCGCCGCGACATCAAACGCGCGGCCGAAGATTGCCGATTACCCGTTTACCACACTGCACCCCAATCTGGGCGTTGTGGGGGTGGATAATACCGAATTCGTCGTCGCCGATATCCCCGGCCTGATCGAAGGCGCGTCCGAAGGGCGCGGTCTGGGCGATCTGTTCTTGGGCCATGTCGAACGCTGCGCGGTGCTGCTCCACCTGATTGATGGCACGTCGAACACCATTGCCGAAGATTACCAGACCATCATCAACGAACTCGAAGCCTATGGCGGCGAACTGGCGGACAAACCGCGGATCACCGTGTTGAATAAAATTGATGCACTGGATGAAGATGATCGCATAACCGCCCGCGAAGAATTGGAAAAAGCCTGCGGCGCAGAGGTCATGATGATGTCTGGCGTCGCCCGCGAAGGCGTCACCGAGGTGCTGCGGGCTTTGCGTGGCCAGATTGACGACGACCGGCTGCGTTTCCGGTCCGAAGATGAAGAAGAGGCACCTTGGCAACCCTAAGCGACGGCACCCGTATCGTTGTAAAAATCGGTTCGGCGCTGCTCGTCGATCGGGCCACCGGCCAACTGCGCCGCGATTGGCTGCAAAGTCTCGCGCAGGATGTGGCGTGGCTCAAGGGGCAGGGCAAGGATGTGGTGCTGGTGTCTTCGGGCTCCATCGCATTGGGGCGTGGTGTGCTTGGGCTGCCGCCAACCACGCTTGCGCTGGAACAATCCCAAGCCGCGGCGGCGGTGGGGCAAATCCGTCTCGCCCGCGCCTATGAAGAGGCGCTGGAACCCTATGGAATCACCGCCGCGCAGGTGCTTGTCACCCTGGAAGACAGTGCGGATCGTCGGCGGTATCTCAACAGCCGCGCCACGATGGAGCAGCTGTTGTCCATGGGGGCGGTACCCATCGTCAACGAGAATGACACCGTTGCCACGGACGAGATTCGCTTTGGCGACAATGACCGGCTCGCGGCGCAGATCGCCGTGACCGTGGCGGCAGACCGGTTGATCCTGCTGTCGGATGTGGATGGTTTCTATTCCGCCAACCCCAATGACGACCCCGATGCCATCCGCTATAAGGTGATCGACACGATTACGCCAGAAATCGAGGCACAGGCGGGCGATGCGGGCTCGGGTCTGTCCAAGGGCGGCATGAAGACAAAGCTGATGGCCGCGAAAACCGCGACCGCCGCGGGCTGCGCCATGGCCATCTCCGAAGGATCACCTTTGCGGCCTTTGCTGACCCTCGAAAACGGGGCCAACGCCACTTGGTTCACCGCGCAATCCGACCCCCAAACCGCGCGCAAACAATGGATTACGGCAATCAAACCGCGCGGCAGCGTCACATTGGATGCCGGTGCGGTGGCTGCCATGTCCAAGGGCAAGTCGCTTTTGCCCGCCGGTGTCACCGCTGTTTCCGGCCCTTTCGGGCGCGGCGACTCCGTCGCGCTGCTTGCTCCTGACGGGCGCCCCATCGGGCACGGGCTGACACGCTATACCTCCGCAGAGGCAGAGCTGATCAAAGGTCGTCAATCCTCGGAGATCGAGGCCATTCTGGGCGCGCCGGGGCGTGCTGCTTTGATCCATCGGGACGATCTTGCGCTTTCCTGACCTCCAAATGGTTTAAAATCCTCGCCGAAGGCTTTAGGTAGAGGGCAACCCGAAATGACAAAAAAGCAGTAATTAGGTTATGACCTTGGATATGACACAGACAGACGACATTCCCGCGTTGATGGCGGATATTGGCGCGCGCGCCAAAGCCGCCGCCGCGACATTGGGCTTTGCCAGTGCCGACCAAAAGCAGACCGCGCTTGAAAAAGCCGCTGACGCGCTGATGGCCAGCAGCGCCGATATTCTGGACGCGAACGCCAAAGATCTGGAGTTTGGCCGCGACAAGGGGCTCTCTGACGCAATGATGGACCGGCTCTTGCTGGATGATGCGCGCATCAGTGCCATCGCCGACAGCCTGCGCAGCATCGCCGCACAGGATGATCCCGTGGGGCAGGTGCTGACCGAATGGGATCAGCCGACGGGCCTGAACATCCAGCGCGTGCGCACGCCTTTGGGTGTCATCGGCGTGATCTATGAATCGCGCCCGAATGTGACCGCGGATGCCGGCGCGCTTTGCCTCAAGGCGGGTAATGCCGTGATCCTGCGGGGCGGATCCGAAAGCTTCCATTCCTCGCGCGCGATCCATGCCGCCTTGCAACAGGGGCTCGAAGCCGCTGATCTGCCTGCGGATTCAATCCAGCTGGTGCCCACGCGCGACCGCGCCGCGGTGAGCGAGATGCTGACCATGACCGACACGATTGATGTGATCGTACCGCGCGGCGGCAAGGGGTTGGTCGGGCTGGTGCAGCGCGAAGCGCGGGTGCCGGTTTTTGCCCACCTCGAAGGCATCGTGCACATCTATATCGATGAAAACGCCGACCCCGAGAAGGTTTTGAAAGTCGTTCTGAACGCCAAGACCCGCCGCACCGGCATTTGCGGCTCGGCTGAGTGTCTGCTGATCCACGAGAAAGTGGCGCGGACGATTGGCAAGGGCGTGATCAAGGCACTGCTGGACGCTGGCGTCGAAGTGCGCGCCGATGGCGAGTTGGCCGAGATCGAAGGCACCGTGCCGGCCACGGCGGATGATTGGGGTCACGAATACCTTGATATGATCATCGCGGCGAAAACCGTGGGCAGTATCGACGATGCGATCACCCATATCCGCACCTACGGTTCGAACCACACCGATTGCATCATCACCGAAGACGATGCGGCGGCGACCAAATTCATGACGCGGCTGGATTCTGCGATCCTGATGCACAATGCTTCCACCCAATTCGCCGATGGGGGAGAGTTTGGCATGGGTGCCGAAATCGGGATCGCCACCGGCAAAATGCACGCGCGCGGGCCCGTCGGTGCCGAGCAGCTGACCAGCTTCAAGTATCTGGTGCGTGGCGATGGGGCCGTGCGCAGCTAAGCCGTGATCCCAAGGGTGATGGCCGTTTCCGTCACCATTGTCGTCAATTGTTGCCCGCTGTCCTTCACGATGGCGGGCAACAGCCCGAACTGGACCTGCGACGCTGTTAGACGCTCTGTCCGGGACTGCCCCGCCAGCACGCCCCAAAGCGCAGCGTTGATGCTTAGCCGGTCGGCCGTGCCGGTGATGTCCCATGCCGCATCGCGGTGATCTATGGTGATCTGCCCACCGTAGGGCATCCCCGTTTCCAGACACAGCAGGCTCAGGAATACCATCCGCAGCGCGTTGCGCGGCGCGGCAACGCCGTCGGGCCAAGATACCTGCCATTTGGACTGAGCATATAGATCACGCAGGATACCGCTTGTTTCTAGGGCAGGGACAGGCTGCGCGTCGCCCGCGCCGAAAGCCACGCGAAAGAACCGCAGCCGCGCACTGGCGTTGCGCACGCTTTCATCGATCAGCGCGACTTCGGGGCTCATATTCATGCCCGACATCAAAAGCAGCTCAAGCCCATTGTTGATTGCGCCCACCGGCGATATCAAGTCATGGCAGATGCGGCTGCCGATCAAGGCGGCAAGATCAGTGTCGGTTTCTACCATGGGACACCCCCTAATTAGCTGGTCCTAAATAGCTGCCCCCCACACCGCGCCGCAGAAAGGACGCACGCTTGGAAGACCTGAATGCGATACTGACACCCGGAATGCTTGTACACCACCCCGCACATCCCGATTGGGGCGTGGGGCAGGTGCAAAGCAATATCAGCGGCAAGGTCACGGTAAACTTCCGCAGCGAGGGCAAGATCGTGGTCGATAGTCATCGGGTGATGCTCACCCCCGTCTTTGATGAAGGCTCTTCGTTAGCAAATCGTTAATTTTCTGCCGAAAACCACCGCGACGTGGGGCAAGCATTGCGCAACGGGCGGCAACTGCCTATTTATCCGCGTGATTGCGACCGGAGACGAAACCAGCCCATGATCATTGCAAAAGCGGCAGAGTTCGAAGTCCGTCTGGCGCGCACCCAAGCGGATCTTCATGCGGCGCAGCGGCTGCGGTATGACGTTTTTGTCACCGAGCTGGGGGCGGGCGGGCCTTTGGTGGATCACGAAAACCGGCGAGAGGTCGATCAATACGACGATTTCGTGGACCATCTGCTGCTTATTGATCGCAAAACCCAGCAAACCGTTGGCGTGTACCGGCTGATCCGCCGCGATATGGCGGATCGGGCAGGCGGGTTCTATTCGGAAAACGAATATGATCTGACCGCGCTCAAATCCTCTGGCCGCGAGATACTCGAGCTGGGGCGGTCCTGTCTGCATCCGTCCTATCGCGGGGGCATCGCGATGCACCAGCTTTGGGCGGGGCTTGCCTCTTATGTGGCGGAACACGGGATAGAGATCCTTTTTGGCGTCGCGAGCTTTCATGGCACCCAGGCCGAGACATTGGCGCAGCCCCTGTCGCTGCTGCATCACACCTACCTCGCGCCGCCCGAACTGCGCGTCACCGCCCTGCCAAAGGCGCGCCAAGAGATGAACCTGATCCCCGCCGACATCCTGAACCGACGTCAGGCGATGGTGCAGATGCCCAGCCTGATCAAAGCCTATCTGCGGCTTGGCGGATGTGTGGGCGAGGGGGCCTTTATCGACCATGACTTCAACACGACGGATGTACTTTTGATGCTCGACACCGCCCGGCTTAGCGAGCGGCAGGCCAAGATCTACAGCGGACAGCAAGGATGAGCGCGGCTTGGGACAGCGCCGACCACCCGACACCGGTATCCGTCGGGCCGCTTGGCTGGGTGCTGATGCTGCTGCGAGGGGTGCTGCTGGCGACGGTGGTTCTTGTGGGGCTGGTGATCCTGCTCGCGATCCGCCTGATAGAGCGCCCGTTGTATGGGCAGGGTCGCCCCGTGACCCCGCATATCACCCAGATTGTCTGCAAAACCGCATTCTGGATCATGGGGTTACGCCGCGCGGTTATCGGCACCCCGATGCGCCATAGGGGCGCTGTCGTCGCCAATCACACCAGTTGGCTTGATATCTTCAGCTTGAACGCGGCGCAACGGATATACTTTGTGTCCAAGTCCGAAGTCGCCAGCTGGCCCGGCATTGGCTGGCTCGCCAAGGCGACCGGCACGTTGTTTATCGAACGCAACCCGAAACACGCGCGCAAACAGACCGAGGTGTTCCAACAGCGCTTGCTCGACAACCACCGGCTGTTGTTCTTCCCCGAAGGCACCAGCACCGATGGCCAGCAGGTCTTGCCGTTCAAAACCACGCTCTTCCAGTCCTTCTTCGCGCCCGAACTGCGCGACGTGATCTGGGTTCAGCCTGTGACCGTGATTTATACCGCGCCCAATGGGACCGACCCGCGGTTTTATGGCTGGTGGGGCGATATGAGCTTTGGCGGCCATCTGCTGCGCACCTTGGCGTCCCTGCGGCAGGGGCAGGTGACGACGATCTATCACACGCCTCTGGCCGTCGCCGATTTCGAGAACCGCAAAGCCTTGGCCCAAGCCTGTGAAGCACAGGTGCGCGCGGCCCATCCCTCGGCGGGGCTTGCAGCGCCAAACCCCGCCGAATTGCGCTGATATAAGGCCCCAATGGCTAAAACATGCGCCTTGGACCTTGCGAAGCGTGAAAATCCGGACTATACGCGCGTCACTTAAACCCGCAGTCGGGGTTGGGCCTTTGAGGGAGAAATCCTTAAACGTCCGCCGGTTGGTCCCATTCCGGGATCGAGACCCCCGACGAGGCAAAACCGGAAAGGTATAAAGACATGGCTCTTCCTGAGTTCTCCATGCGCCAACTGCTTGAAGCAGGCGTACACTTTGGTCACCAAACACAGCGCTGGAACCCACGCATGGGTCCGTTCATCTATGGCGCGCGTAACGGCATCCACATCATGGACCTGACACAGACTGTTCCAATGCTGGACCAGGCGCTGCAAGTCATCCGTGACACCGTCGCCAAAGGCGGCAGCATTCTTTTCGTTGGCACCAAGCGTCAGGCCGCACAGCCGATCGCAGAAGCCGCAGAGAAATGCGCACAGTACTACATGAACCACCGTTGGTTGGGCGGCACGCTGACAAACTGGCAGACCGTTTCCAAATCCATCCAACGCCTGAAGTCCATCGACGAACAGTCCGAGCGTGGCTTCTCCGGTCTGACCAAGAAAGAGCGTCTTGGCATGGAACGTGACCAAGCGAAGCTGGAAGCATCGCTGGGTGGTATCCGTGAAATGGGCGGTCGCCCTGACCTGATCTTCGTCATCGACGTGAAAAAAGAAGCACTGGCCGTGGCCGAAGCGAACAAACTGGGCATTCCGGTTATCGCTGTTGTCGACACCAACTGCTCCCCCGACGGGATCGACTACATCATCCCGGGCAACGACGACGCCGCCCGCGCGATCCACATGTATTGCGATCTGGCCGCACGTGCCGCACTTGACGGTATGTCCGCGCAGCTGGGTGCCGCAGGTGTTGATATCGGTGCGATGGAAGAAGCGCCCGAAGAAGAAGCCCTGATCGACGGTGGTGTTGAAGTTGGCAACGCTTCGGAAGAAACCGTTTCGAACGACGCAATGGCAAAAGACGCACCTCTGGATATCGAATCCAAGAAGGAAACGCTGGCCGACGCCAAGTCGTAAGCGACGCGAAAGAGACGGGCAGGGGGCATGTTTCCCTCTGCCTGTCACAAAACCATTACATGATTGAGACAGTGGTGCAGAACGCTCTGCCCCTCAATTTATCCCAATTCAAGGAGAACCAAAGCGATGGCAATCACAGCATCCATGGTCAAAGAACTGCGCGACACAACCGGTGCCGGCATGATGGACGCGAAAAAAGCGTTGACTGAAACAGATGGCGACATGGAAGCAGCCGTTGACTGGCTGCGCACCAAGGGTCTGGCGAAAGCAGCCAAGAAATCCGGCCGCACCGCAGCCGAGGGCCTTGTTGCCGTTAAAGTCGAAGGCGGCCACGGTGTTGCTGTCGAAGTGAACTCCGAAACCGACTTCGTTGGCAAAAACGCCGACTTCCAGAAAATGGTGTCCGGCATCGCAGATGTTGCTACCGGTGTGTCCGACGTTGACGCGCTGAACGCGGCAGACATGGGCGGCAAGCCCGTTTCCACCGTCATCACCGATGCCATTGCGAAAATCGGCGAGAACATGTCGGTGCGCCGCATGCAGTCCATCGATGGCGACCAGGTCGTGTCCTATGTGCACAACGCTGTAGCACCCGGCATGGGCAAAATCGGTGTTCTGGTCGCAATGACCGGCGGCAACGAAGAACTGGGCAAACAGATCGCGATGCACATCGCCGCTGTGAACCCTGCGTCCTTGTCCGAAGCGGATCTGGACCCGGCTGTTGTTGAAAAAGAAAAGCAGGTTCAAATGGACATCGCACGCGAGTCCGGCAAGCCGGAAGCCGTGATCGAGAAAATGATCACTGGCCGCATGCAGAAATACATGTCCGAAGTGACACTGCTGAACCAGGCATTCGTTGTGAACCCTGACCTGACCGTCGGCAAGGCCGCGGAAGAAGCTGGCGCGACCATCACCGGTTTCGTCCGTCTTGAAGTTGGCGAAGGCATCGAAGTCGTTAAAGAAGACTTCGCAGCAGAAGTTGCAAAAGCCGCCAAAGGCTAAGCTGTCACACAGCAGATGAGAAAAAGGGCGAGGGCGCATCGGCACCTTCGCTCTTTTTTATTATAAATCAGTTACTAAGCGCTAAAACCTAATCCTTTAGGTGAGCTTTCAGCGCATCCAATGCCATCAGATAACCCTGTGCGCCAAACCCGCAGATCTGACCCAGAGCCACAGGCGCGATGTAAGACCGGTGCCGGAATTCCTCGCGCGCGTGGATGTTGCTCAGGTGTACTTCGACAACCGGCAGCTCGACCGAAGCGATCGCATCCATCAGCGCAATCGACGTATGGGTATAGGCACCGGCATTCAGCACGATCCCGGCATGTTTGCCTTTGGCCGCGTGGATCAGATCGATCAGCGCGCCTTCGTGGTTGGACTGTTCAAACGCCACATCAAACCCAAGCGTCTTCGCTTTCTCGCGGCACAGCGCCTCGACATCGGCCAAAGTCGTCTTGCCATAGACCTCGGGTTGGCGCGTGCCCAGCAGGTTCAGGTTCGGACCGTTCAGGATCAGAATGGATGTCATAGCGAGGACCTTGTTGTTACGATGTGGTGGCGCAGACGTAGCATAGGCGCCTCGGCGTCGTTAGTCTTTCTTTTCAGGGTATTCGACCGGACCACCGTGCTTTTCCCATGTCGAAAAGCCTTCGCGCAGATGCGCCGCGTCAAAGCCCATGTCTTGCAGCGTCGCCGTGGTGATCGCCGAGCGCCAGCCAGAGGCACAGTGAAAGACAAAGGTTTTGTCCTGACCGAAGATCTCTTTGAAGTATGGGCTGTCAGGGTCGACCCAGAATTCGATCATGCCGCGCGGCGCGTGAAAGCTGCCGGGAATATAGCCGCTGCGCTGGCGTTCACGGATATCGCGCAGGTCAACGACAACAACATCCGGATCCTTCAGCATGGCCATCAGATCAGGCGTTTCGATCTCGCGGATACGCGCACGGGCAGCGGCAACCATATCCGCCGAAGACATCTTGAGCGTCATATTCTTCCTTTCGTTCAGCAGCTGCCAAAGCGCCGATCGCTTACAGTTGCATCGGCTTGGCGCATGTGGATTATGGCACGCAGAACAACGGGGTAAAGCAAGAAGCCGCGCGGATGGGAGAATGGATAAACTGGATGAAGAAGCGCTTTTTTATGCATATTTTCAGTGCTTTATGTCGCGCTTTAACAGTAAAACATCACCCAAAGCGTACCAATTATTTACATAATACTGATTATGAGAATCAGGTCAGGCGCATGCGCACCCCTCACAAACACAGGATTAGCTAATGAAACTCTGCCGTATCGAAACCCCTGACGGGATAAAACCTGCGATGATTGACGTAGATGGTGCCGCGCGCGATCTGACGCAGCATCTGACGGATATCGAGCTTGCCACGATGGCACCCGCAGCGCTGGACCAGCTGCGCGATGTGGACGTTTCGGCCTTGCCTGTCATCACGGGCCGGTTTGCCCCTGTGATCAATGACATACGTCGTATTCTGTGTATCGGGCTGAATTACTCGGACCACGCGGCAGAAGCTGGCATGGACGTGCCCGATCACCCGATCCTGTTTAGCAAACTCTGCGCGGCCACCGGCGCCAACGACCCGATCATCATCCCCAAGGATTCCGAGAAAACCGATTGGGAAGTTGAACTTGCGGTCGTTATCGGCACCAAGGCGCAGCATGTGTCCGAGGCCGACGCGCTGTCCCATGTGGCGGGTTATGCGACTTTCAACGACGTGTCAGAGCGCGCTTTTCAGATCGAATTCGGCGGTCAGTGGGTCAAGGGCAAGTCCTGCGACAGCTTCGCGCCCATCGGCCCGTT
>NZ_DGMH01000050.1:155008-193792 GCF_002388305.1 Sulfitobacter sp. UBA4523 | reverse complement strand
CCATCGGCCCGTATCTGGTGACCGCAGACGAGGTGCCGGACCCGCAGAACCTTGATCTATGGCTTGATGTGAACGGCACCCGTCGCCAGACGGGCAATACCCGCACGATGGTCTTCTCGGTGGCCGAGATTATCTCTTTTCTCAGCCGTTTCATGACCTTACTGCCCGGAGACGTGATCGCCACCGGCACACCGCCCGGCGTTGGCATGGGCTTTAAGCCGCCGGTGTACCTGCAACCGGGCGATGTCGTTGAACTGGGTATCGAAGGCTTGGGATATCAACGCCAAGAAGTCATCAAATTCAACGGGTAAGCGCCCTACCCTAATGCATAACCTGCACCGCGCACCGTGCGGATCGGGTCATCGCCACCGTGAGATGTCAGCGCCTTGCGCAGCCGCGCGATGTGCACATCCACGGTGCGCGTGTCCACATATATATCGCGCCCCCAGACGTGATCCAGCAGCTGATCGCGGCTAAACACACGGCCCGGACGCTCTAACAGGGTGACCAGCAGCCGGTATTCTGTCGGGCCCAGTTTCAGCTCGTTCGCGGCGCGGTTCACGCGGTGGCGTTCCGTGTCCAGCGTGATATCGGCATAGCTGAGTGACGCGCCCGAGGATGCCGGGCGCACACGGCGCAATTGGGTACGCACACGGGCCATGAGCTCGCGCATGGAATAGGGTTTGACGACGTAATCATCCGCCCCCGTCTCTAGCCCGCGCACGGTGTCCACCTCTTCTGACCGTGCCGAGAGCATGATCACGGGGATATTACGCGTATCTTCGCGGGTCTTGAGCTGCCGGCACACCTCGATCCCGCTCAGCAGCGGCATCATCCAATCCAGAATAATCAGGTCCGGCAGCGCCTCTGCCACGAGCAGGATCGCTTCTTCGCCATTCTCGGCCCGCCTTACGTCAAACCCTTCGGATTCGAGGTTATACGCCAGAATTTCGCGCTGTGCGGGTTCATCTTCCACCAACAGGATCTGGGGCTGCGCCGCCGACATGGTTCTACCCCTTCAGCTTGGTGGAGGTGTTATCCGCCTTGGGGCGGTCCTCGTCCGGATGGGTGCCGGTCACCAAGTAGACGACCTGTTCCGCGATCGAAGTGACCAGATCGCCCATGCGTTCCACGTTTTTCGCGATGAAATGCAGGTGCATACACGATGTAATGTTGCGCGGGTCTTCCATCATGAAGGTGAGGAATTCACGGAACAGCGCGTTGTACATCTGATCGACGTCTTCATCGCGTGCGATTACGTCCATCGCCAGTTCTGCGTCGCGCTGCACATAGGAATCCAGCGCGTCCTTGAGCATGGATTCAACTGTTTTACACATGCGGCGGATGGCACCGGCGCTATCAGCAACTGCCGGAAGCTGCGCGAGCACTGAATTACGCTTGGCCATGTTTTTCGCATAGTCGCCAATACGTTCCAGGCTGGCGCTGATCTTGATCACGCTCAGGATCAGACGCAGGTCCACGGCTGTGGGTGCGCGCAGGGCGATGATGCGAGCGGCGCGTTCGTTGATCAGCTCTTCGAGCGCGTCAATCGCCTTGTCCCCGCCGCGGACCTGATCGGCCAGCTCTTCGTCGCGGGTTTCAAGCGATTGTGCGGCAAGGCGAATGGCATCTTCGACCATGCCACCCATTTTCATGATCTGTGCCTGAACGCTTTCGAGGTCACGGTCAAAGGCAGAGACAATGTGTTGATCTTGCATGATACTTATCCAATCCGGCCTGTGATGTAGCTTTCCGTCCGAGGGTCTTCGGGCGACGTGAAAATCTTGTCGGTCTCGCCGAACTCCACCAGATTGCCAAGGTGGAAGAACGCTGTTTTCTGGCTCACCCGTGCGGCCTGCTGCATGGAGTGTGTGACGATCACGACCGAATAGTCCTGACGCAGCTCGTCGATCAGCTCTTCGACCTGCGCGGTGGCGATCGGGTCAAGCGCGGAACAGGGTTCGTCCATCAGCAGCACTTCGGGTTCGGTCGCAACGGCACGGGCGATGCACAGACGCTGCTGCTGCCCACCAGAAAGGCCGGTGCCGGGCGCGTGCAGACGGTCCTTGACCTCGTTCCAGATGGCACCGTGTTTCAGGGCGCGTTCAACGATATCGTCAAGCTCGGACTTGTTGCGGGCCAGACCGTGGATGCGGGGGCCGTAGGCGACATTGTCGTAGATCGATTTGGGGAACGGGTTCGGCTTCTGGAAAACCATACCGACCTTGGCGCGCAGCTGCACCGGATCGACCGCGCTGTCATAGATGTCTTCGCCATCGATCAGGATATCGCCCTTGACGGTGCAGATATCAATCGTGTCGTTCATCCGGTTGATACACCGCAGGAAAGTCGATTTCCCGCAGCCCGATGGTCCGATAAAGGCGGTGACGGTTTTGTCTTGGATATCGACAGAGACATCCTTGATCGCGTGGGTGTCCCCGTAGAAAACCTGCACGTTGCGGGCGGCGATTTTTGTTTGGTTCGTTGTCACGTCCGTCTCCGAAATTACGTTGTCTTTCATAGCCTTGCCTTTCATTCTTACCAGCGCCGCTCGAACCGGCGCCGCAGCATTACGGCGATGGCGTTCATGGTGATCAAAAAGACCAGCAAGATGATGATACCGCCCCAAGCGCGTTCATAGAACGCGGGATCGGCGCGTTTGGCCCATTCGTAGATCTGCGCCGGCATGGCGGAGTTCGGGTCCATCAGCCCCGATGCGATGCCATCGGGCGGGTTCGAGGCGATGAAGCCCACCATCCCGATCAGCAGCAGCGGGGCCGTTTCACCAAGCGCCTGCGCCAGACCGATGATTGTGCCAGTGAGGATACCCGGGGCAGCCAAGGGCAGCACGTGGTGGAACACCGATTGCATCTTCGACGCCCCTACCCCCAGTGCCGCGTCACGGATGCTGGGCGGGACAGATTTCAGCGAGGCGCGGGTCGAGATGATGATCGTCGGCAGCGTCATCAGCGTCAGCACCAGCCCGCCCACCAGCGGGGCCGAGTTTGGCAGGTGCATATAATTAATGAAAACCGCCAGACCCAGAATACCGAAGACAATCGACGGCACCGCCGCGAGATTAGAGATATTCACCTCGATGATATCGGTCAGCAGGTTCTTGGGGGCGAATTCTTCAAGGTAGATCGACGCGGCGACCCCGATGGGCAGCGCCAGCGCCAGCACCACCAGCATCATAAAGAGCGAGCCAAGCATCGAGACCCCCATGCCCGCCGCCTCGGGTCGGGCATCAGACGCATCGGCACCTGTGATGAAATCGATGTTAAAGCGTTTTTCCAGCGCCCCATCTGCGACAAGGGCGTCCACCAGATCAAGCTGCTCTGCGCTGATGCTTTTGTCATTGGCGATGCTGTCGCGTGTGACGCGGCCCTTCATATAGCCATCGACGCGGCTGTTGGTCAGGAATTCGAATTCAACCGCGGTGCCGATGAGCTCGGGGTTATCCAGCACAAAGTCACGCAGCTGTGCCGCCGCATCCTTGGACAGGATGCCCGCCATATCCTTGGGCTTTAGGTCCGTGGTAATCCCGGTCTCGGCCACCTTGGCCTCAAGCGCGGCGGCCATCAGCGGCGCGTAGCCGAAGGTCGATACCTTCTTGATCTCGTCCAGATTACGGTTGCCGTTCTTGTCCAGCTTTTCCTCAAGCAGTTGCACGTTCAGCGTCAGGAACGTCTGTTGAAAGGCCCCTGCGCCGCGACCAATGATTGTGGTCAGCAAGATCGCCAGCATCAGCAGGCCCACGGCGATGGCCGCGATACCGTAGGATTTGAAACGGGCCTCTGCACGGTTGCGTTTGACGGTGCGCGCGTCGGGCTTCAGCAGCGAATGGCGCGGCGTTGCGGTGTTGGGCATGTCGGTCATTCGTACTGCTCCCGGTATTTGCGCACGATATAAAGCGCCAGAACGTTCAGCCCCAGGGTCAGCACGAACAGCGTCAGACCAAGGGCAAAGGCGACCAGCGTTTCAGGGCTGGCAAAGTCGGTATCCCCGGTCAGCTGGCTGACGATACGGGTGGTGATGGTGGTCATCGCTTCCAGCGGGTTGCCCGAAATGCGGGCGATGGCCCCTGCCCCCAGAACAACGATCATCGTCTCGCCGATGGCCCGGCTCGCGGCGAGAAGCACAGCCCCCACGATCCCCGGCAAAGCGGCAGGCAGCACGACCTGGCGGATGGTTTCGGAATGGGTCGCGCCCAGGCCAAATGACCCGTCGCGCATCGATTGCGGCACAGCGTTGATGATATCGTCGCTCAGCGAAGAAACGAAGGGGATCAGCATGATGCCCATGACCAGCCCCGCCGTCAGGACCGAAGTCGCCCCGCTCATCCAGTCGACGCCCAGCAGACCATTCTCGCCGCGGCCAAAGATGTTCACAAGGAACGGCCCCACTGTCAGCAAGGCAAACAGACCGTACACAATGGTCGGGATACCGGCGAGGATCTCAAGCAAAGGCTTGGCGAAAGAGCGTACTTTGTTGTTGGCGTATTCCGACAGGTAAATCGCGGCAAAGAGGCCGATCGGCACGGCCACCAGCAGCGCGATGATCGAGATATAGAGCGTCCCCCAGAGCAGCGGCAGGATCGACAGATCACTGTCCCCGCGGAAGTTCGGGGCCCATGTGGTGCCCAGAAAGAAATCCTGCCACGGATGCAGACGGAAGAAATTCAGCGTCTCGAACAACATCGACAGGACGATCCCCACGGTGGTCAGGATCGCCAGCGACGCGGCAAGCACCAGCAACCCGAGCAGAAAGCGTTCCACCGTATTGCGCGCGCGAAAATCGGCCCGTGCGGTGCGCATCGCGATGAACAGACCGGCCAGCGCCAACACAGAGATTACCGCGATCATCAGCCAGCGGCCGGTGTATTCCATTGACCGGTAGCGCTGCGCGGCGGCCAGCACCTCTGGCGTCACGTCAGACCCAAGCGCCACGCCCGAGCCCGCCAGCAGCGCGCGCACATCAGTGCCGGTCACGTCCAGATCGCGGGCGCTTTGCGCATCCAGCGCGCCCGATTGCACGGCCGCGTCCAGCCCGTTGGCCACGCGGCGTACGTCGCTCATCACCAGATTGACCGAAGAACCTTCGTTCACGGCGCTTTGCGGAATCATGTCGATGACCGCGTTCTGGATCAGCATCGGCTGTACCAGCATCCAGATCGCAAGCACAAACAGCGCCGGAATGGCGGTGAGCATGGCGGCATTATAGCCGTAGTAATTCGGAAGGGAATGCAGCTTGCGCGCATCGCCCGAGACGGACGACATGGCCCGGCTGCGCACCAGACCATAGGCAAGGACTGTTAATATCAAAACAACGGCAACTAAGAGCGTGGTAGATCCCACATTGAAAATATCGCGCATGGTGGCCCCCGGTCGCAGCCTGTTTCAGGCTATCATTGTTTGGAAAGTATCAGTCGGCAGCAAAAATCCGGAGGCACCTCGCAGCGCCTCCGGATCGTCAGACAGGGTTTAGGAACCGCTGCCCATTACAGTTTCTTCAGCAACAACCGACTGTGTTTTCGCCAGTTCTGGGTCGGAGACCAGACCGTATTCAGCCAAAGGACCGTCGGGACCGGCAATCTCGTCTGCCACGAAGAACTCGGCATATTCTTTCAGGCCGGGGATCACGCCGATGTGCGCTTTCTTGACGTAGAAGAACAGCGGGCGGGATACGGGGTAGTCGCCGCTCGAGATGGTTTCAACGGTGGGCTCAATGCCGCTCATGTTGGCGACGGTCAGCTTGTCGGTGTTGTTCTCGTAGAATGCCAGACCGAAGACGCCGATGCCGTCTTTGTTGCTTTCGATGCGCGCCAGCGTTTCGGTGTAGTCACCGTCGATGTCCACGGAAACACCATCGGTGCGCAGCGCGATACATGCTTTTTCAGCGGCTTTCTTGTCGTCGCCATTGGCGGCCTTGAACGCTTCGAAGTCGCCGGTGGCTTCACAGCCTGCCAGGATCACTTTTTCTTCGAAAACTTCGCGTGTGCCGTGCTTGGTGCCGGGGATGTAGGCCTGGATAGGCTGGTCGGGGAAGCTGGCGTTCACATCGGACCACATCTTGTTGGGGTTCGCGACGATCTCGCCGTCGACAACGACTTCGGCGGACAGGGCTTTGTACCAGTCTTCGGGGGTGAATTCGAATGTGTTGCCATTGATGTCGGAGGCAAACACGATGCCGTCATAGCCGATCTGGACTTCGATGATGTCGGTCACACCGTTGGTGGCGCAGGCTTCGACTTCGGAGCTTTTGATCTTGCGCGAGGCGTTTGCCACGTCGATTGTGTTCTCGCCAACACCTTCACAAAAACGCTTCAGACCCGCCGAGGAGCCACCGGATTCTACAACAGGTGTCGGGAAATCGAAGTTTTCGCCAAAGGCTTCGGCAACGATGGACGCATAGGGCAAAACAGTGGAGGAACCGGCAACCTGTACCTGATCACGCGCGGCAGCGGCGGTTGCGGATACGGCGGCAATGGCCAGCGCGGAAGTGGTGAGTTTAACGAGCGACATGATGTCTCCTGTCAGCTTAGATTTGTCTGACCACCCCCATGGTGATCTTGCCGCACCAATAGGCGGGCGACACTGAGCTTTTGTGACAGTCATGTTACAGTTTTATGACACGGACGGAAATTGTAATTTCTTTTTGACCAAAATGCGCCCGATCACGCCACATCCATAGGCAAGATCACCGTGAATCGCGCCCCATCTCCCAGATCAGAGGTGATTTTCAGCCGTCCGCGGTGCCGGTTCAGGATATGTTTTACAATCGCCAGCCCCAGCCCCGTCCCGCCAAGGGCACGGCTGCGGTGGCTGTCGGCGCGGTAGAACCGTTCGGTCAGGCGCGGCAGGTGCACAGGGTCGATCCCCGGACCGTGGTCGCGGATGGTGACCCGCACCGCAGGCCCGCGCAAGGAAGGGTCACGCAAGGTCGTCTCGACCGAAATTTCGACGTCTTTGCCCACGCCCCCATATTTGATGCCGTTTTCAATAAGATTCGTGAACACCTGCAACAGCTGGTCCGTATCCCCCATCAGGGGCAGCGGATCGTCCCCCATAGTCGCGACCAACGTCACATTCGCCTCTACGGCCAAGGGGTTGAGGTTGCGCATGGTCGATTGCAGCACATAGCGCAGATCGACCTTATCCGTCGGGCGTACCCGTTCGTCCGATTCGACGCGTGACAGCGACAGCAGATCGCCCACCAGCCGGTTCATGCGCTCGGCCTCTCCGGTCATGATCCCCAGAAACCGGTCCCGTGCGGGGGCGTCGTCACGCGCAGGGCCGCGTAAGGTTTCAATGAACCCCATCATCGCCGTCAGCGGGGTGCGCAACTCGTGGCTGACGTTGGCGACGAAATCGCGGCGCATCTGGCTGGCGTTGGTGACCTGTGTGATGTCTTGAAAGCTCAGCAAGACGTAATCCATGCCGGTCACCTTTCGGACGTGCACCCGAAAGGTCGTGTCATTGCCATTGTCGCTGGCCAGATATTGCGCCTCGCGCGGGGTATCATCCTGCTGGCATTGTTCGACCGCATCGACCACCGCCGGCTGGCGCAAGACGTTGATGTAATGACGGTCCAATGCGCCACGGCCCAGCAGAGCTTGGGCCGGCGCATTCATCGCGACGATACGTTCAGCCCGATCAACGGCAAGCGTAGGCAAAGGCAGCGCTGCCAGCAGATCCGGCAGATGCGGGCGCAGCACCATGCTCAGACGGGTTTAAGCTGGCTGGCAAAGCGCCGCGCGTTGTCTTGGTAGTGTTTCGCGCTGGCGGTCAGCCCGGCAATCGCCGCCGCGTCCAGCTCGCGCACGACCTTGCCCGGTGCGCCCATCACAAGCGACCCGTCAGGGATCACCTTGTTTTCAGTGATCAACGCCCCTGCCCCGATCAGACAATTCTTGCCGATCTTTGCCCCGTTCAGGATCGTCGCCCCCATCCCGACCAGCGAGTTATCCCCGATGGTGCAGCCGTGCAACATGACCTTGTGACCGATCGTACAGTTTTCCCCCACGGTCAACGGGCATCCCGGGTCCGTATGAAAGACGCAGTTTTCCTGCACATTACTGCCCTTGCCCACGAGGATCAGTTCGTTATCGCCGCGCAGCGTACAGCCGAACCAGACAGAGGCATCAGCCTCGAGCGTCACATTCCCGATGACATTGGCATCGGGGGCAACCCATGCATCCGCGTGAACCTGCGGGGTGATATCGGCCAGAGCGTAAAGCGTCATTTCGTATCCTCGAATTCTGATTGCAGCGCGCGCACATGATCCACCAGTTTCGGCTGCTGCGAAAGGCGCAATCTTTCGGCGGTGATGATCGACTTCAGCTTGGCCTCTGTTTCGGTCAGGTCGTCATTGACCAGCACGTAGTCGTAGCCGTCCCAATGGCTGATCTCGTCCCAGCTTTTCTCCATTCGCAGGGCGATGGTATCGGGGGCGTCCTGACCACGGGTTTCCAGACGCCGACGCAGCTCTTTGATCGAGGGCGGCAGGATGAAGATCGACAGTACGTGCTGCTTGAGCGTCGAGTTGCTGATCTGCTGCGCGCCCTGCCAATCCACGTCGAACAGCACATCGCGGCCACTGTCGATCGCCTTTTGCACCGGTCCCTTAGGCGAGCCGTAATAGTTGTTGAAGACGCGGGCGTGCTCCAGCATATCGCCATCGTTCACCATGGCGCGGAAGTCATCCTCGGCGGTGAAAAAGTAGTCTTTGCCGTCTTCCTCGCCGACACGCGGTGCGCGGGTGGTGGCCGAGACAGAGAATTCAAGCGAGGTATCCCAATCGCGCAGCTTGCGGGCCAGCGTCGATTTACCCGCCCCCGAGGGCGAGCTGAGGATGATCAATAGGCCGCGTCGGTCGCTCATGTCTTACTCCACATTTTGCACTTGTTCGCGCATCTGGTCTATCACCGCCTTCAAGGCCAGCCCGATCTGGGTCAGCGCGGTGTTTTGTGCCTTGGCGCACAGTGTATTGGCCTCGCGGTTGAACTCCTGCATCAGGAAATCCAGCTTGCGCCCCACGGCCCCGTCCTGCGCCAGCAAGGCGCGGGCGGCATCGACATGGGCGTGCAGGCGGTCGATCTCTTCTGTGATGTCGGATTTGACGGCGATCAGCGCCAGTTCCTGCGCCAGCCGGTCAGCGTCCACGCCTTCGGCATTGTCCAGCACCCGCGAAAGATTGCGTTGCAACGTCTGTGCCATCTCGTCCTTGCGCGTCTCGGCCAGCGCGGCGGCCTGTGTCGTCAGCTCTGCCACCTGCGCCAACTGCGCTTCGAGCACCTGCGCCAAGGCAGCCCCTTCGCGGGCGCGCATATCGTTGAAATCGGCAAGCACCGTGGGGAATTCCGCCAGCAGTATCGCGCAAAGGGCGGCCACATCATCCACCGTCGTCGCCTGTTCAAGCACGCCGCGCATGGTGACGATATCGGTCGCCTTGGAGGGCGCAAGCGAGATCCCCGCATCCATCGCGCGCGCTTCGATCTGGTGCAGCGCGTCCAGCACGACCTCAAGCTGATCCGCGTTCACCCTCAATGCGCCAGAGCCATCCTCGCGGGTGATCCGAAGATTGCAAGTGACATTGCCGCGGGTGATGGCAGCGCCGAGCGTCTTGCGCAGGCCGGCTTCCAGCCCGTCGATCCAGTCGGGCACACGCAGGCGCAGGTCGAGCCCCTTGCCGTTGACCGATCGCAATTCCCACCCCCAACTGTGCGGGCCGGACGCACCACTGGCCGAGGCGAAACCCGTCATCGAACGTATCATGGCATGGTCCTTGTCGATTGCGATTGTTGCGCGCCTTAAAAGGGAAAGTCGCAAATGGGGCAAGTAAAAAGCCATTCTGCCGCGCGAGGTCTCCCCTTAACGGTCTGTTAACCAAGTTTGCTGTTATATCTACAAATTACCGCTCATTTGACTAAACTCAGGCAATACATCGCGGCCCCGCTGCCGCCCCCCGTCCTGCTCTTGTCCCGACCGCAATAAGGCTGCCCGATGAAACATCTTCCCCCTCTGGATGACATGCCCCAGACCGGCTCTCGCCGCGCGATGCCGCCGCCGACACCCGCGATGGTTGACGTGCGGGCCTATTGGCAGGGGCTGTGCCGTGGTCAGCCGGTCCCGTTCCGGTCGCAGATAGACCCTGCACAGATCACCTCCGTGCTTGATCGCGCCTTTGTTCTGGAACGTAGGCGGTCTGAACTGGCGCGGTTTCGCGTCGCCGGATCGCAGCTGTGCACTGCCATGGGGATGGACCTGCGCGGGATGCCGATGATCTCTCTGTTCGACCCGTCCGAGCGTCGCCGCTGCAGTGATTGGCTGGATCACATTCTGTCAGAGCCCGCCACCGGAGAGATGACGCTCACCGCGGGGGATGCGACCGTTCAGGCGCGTATGCTGGTGCTGCCGCTGCGCAGTGACATGGGGCAGATCGACCGGATGCTTGGCTGTCTGGAGATCACATCCAATGGCATCGAGCATCCGGGGTTGTATCGGATCGGCGATCTTGCCACCACACCGATCCCGCGCCCGCCACGGGCCGATGTGGCAGAGGAAACGCACACGCCCTGCCCCGAAGGTTTCGCCGATCCCGCCGCGCGTTTTGCCGCGCGGCGAGATCGCAACCGGCCAGCCTATCTACGGGTCGTGAAGTAAACGGGGCAACCCCGATGGGACGCACCCCGATGCCGCAAAAGAAAAGGGCCGCGCATGATGATATGCGCGGCCTTCCTTATTGCATGAGCTGCGGCAGTTAGCCGACGGCTTTGACCTGTTGGTTCGCCCGGCGTGCCGACAGTTCCTCGGCCACGAGGAAGGCAAGCTCCAGCGACTGGCTGGCGTTCAAACGCGGGTCGCAGGCAGTGTGGTAGCGGTCCGACAGGTCTTCGTCCTGAACGGCGCGGACACCACCAGTACATTCAGTCACATCCTGACCGGTCATCTCAAAGTGGACACCACCGGGCACGGTGCCCTCGGCCCCATGTACCGCAAAGAATTCACGCACTTCGCGCAGCACGGAATCAAAGGGCCGCGTCTTATAGCCGCTTGAGGATTTGATCGTGTTGCCGTGCATGGGGTCACAGGTCCAGACGACATTCGCGCCCTCTTCCTGCACAGTCTTGATCAGACGCGGCAGGTGTTCACCGACATTGCCGGCCCCGAAACGCGCGATCAGGGTCAGGCGACCCTCTTCGTTTTCGGGGTTCAGCTTGTGCATCAACAGCTTGAGGTCATCGCTTGTCATCGTCGGGCCGCACTTCAGGCCGATGGGGTTCTGAACGCCGCGGGCAAATTCCACATGCGCGCCATCGGGCTGACGTGTCCGGTCGCCGATCCAGATCATGTGACCCGAGCCCGCCAGCCATTTGCCGGTCTGGCTGTCCTGACGGCACAGCGCCTCTTCGTATTCCAGCAGCAGCGATTCGTGGCTGGTATAATATTCCACCGATTGCAGCGTATGCGCCGTCTCGGACGTGACACCAGCCGCCGCCATGAAATCAAGCGTGTCTGAAATGCGGTTCGCGATCTCGCGGTATTTTTCCGCCTTTTCGCTTTCGGTAAAGCCCAAAGTCCAGCCGTGCACCTGATGCACATCGGCATAGCCGCCGGTCGAGAACGCCCGGATCAGGTTCAGGGTCGCGGCGGCCTGTGTGTAGGCGCGCAGCATCTTTTTAGGGTCGGGAATACGGGCGTCGGCGGTAAAGGCCAGCTCGTTGATGATGTCACCGCGGTAGCTTGGTAGTTCCACCCCATCCACGGTTTCAGTCGGCGCTGAACGCGGCTTGGCGAACTGACCCGCCATGCGGCCCAGCTTGATCACCGGCACTTTGGCACCGTGGGTCAGCACGATGGCCATCTGCAACATCACCTTGAAGGTGTCGCGGATCATATCGCTGCTGAATTGTTCAAAGCTTTCGGCGCAATCGCCGCCCTGAAGCAAGAACGCCTCGCCACGGCCCGCCGCCGCCAGATGCTTTTTCAGCCGCCGCGCTTCACCCGCAAAGACCAACAATGGATAACGGGACAATTCAGCTTCGACCGCGCGCAGCGCGTCCTGATTAGGATAGTCGGGCATCTGGATCCGCGGTTTGTCGCGCCAGCTTGATTTTGTCCAATCGGTCATCATTTTTCTCCGAAGTCCGCAGCGCCAGAAGTGTCAGGCGCAAACATTGTGAAATTGTGGTATATAAAGGTCTGACCCAAGTGACCAGAACCGAAATTCACCCTATTGACCTTCGCCCCCGCCCGTGGGCAAGGTTTTCGGCAGGTTTTTGAGGGCAGCGCCCACTTTGCCCCAACGTATAACGCAAACCTGAAAGGCGACGTGATGAGCGACACCCGTCTGGCCAACCGCATTCTTCCTGACACCGAAAAGACACGGCGCTTTGTCTTTGTGCTACTGGAAAACTTCACCATGCTCAGCTTTGCCTCGGCGGTGGAATGTCTGCGCATCGCCAACCGCATGGCGGGTCGTCCGGCCTATGACTGGCGTCTGATCGGCGAGGATGGCGGGCGCGTGCGCTGTTCGGCAGGAGCAGAATTCACGCTGGATGGCGATCTTGACGATCTGGGCCGCGACGACACGCTGGTGGTGTGCAGCGGCATCGACGTGCAGGCGGCGACGACCAAGAAGCTGCTGGGATGGCTGCGCCGTGAGGCCCGCAAGGGCATGATGGTCGGCGGTCTTTGCACGGCCGCCTTTACGCTGGCCAAGGCCGGATTGCTGGACGGGAAGAAAGCCACGATCCACTGGGAAAATCAGGATAGTTTCAGCGAAGACTTCGAGGACGTCACCCTGACAAAATCGGTCTTTGTGGTGGACGGCAACCGGATGACGACAGCGGGCGGGACATCCTCGATCGATCTGATGCTCAAGCTGATTGCCGACGATCTGGGCGAGGATCTGGCAAATGCCGTTGCCGACCAGCTGATCTATAGCTCCATCCGCACGGACCAGGACACGCAGCGTCTGTCGGTGCCCACCCGTATCGGCGTGCGGCATCCCAAGCTGGGTCAGGTCATCCAGATGATGGAGGCCAATATCGAAGAGCCGATCAGCCCGTCCTCATTGGCGCGCGATGTCGGCATGTCGACGCGGCAGCTTGAACGGCTGTTCCGCCGCTACCTCAACCGCAGCCCCAAACGCTATTACATGGAACTGCGCCTGCAAAAGGCGCGCAACCTGCTGATGCAAACGGATATGAGCGTGATCAACGTGGCGCTGGCCTGTGGCTTTGCCTCGCCGTCACATTTTTCCAAATGCTACCGCGCGCATTATAACACGACACCCTACCGCGAACGCGGGTCGCATGCGGCCAAGCCTGTCGCCTAATCGTTACTGATCCGGTACACCGCACCGTTCCCGACAGAGATAAACCAGATCGCGCCGTCCGGTGCCTCTATGATGTCGCGCACCCGTGCCGTGGCGGGGGCAGAGATTTGCGCCACCTCGGCCAGCGGATCGCCCTGTAGCCGCGCGATATAATTGAACTTGAGCGAGCCGACGAAGATATCGCCCCGCCAGTCGGGAAACATCTTGCCCGAATAGACCAGCAACCCCGAGGGCGCGATAGACGGGTCCCAGTAGAAGGCGGGCTGCTCCATCCCCTCTTTCGCGGTGCCTTCGCCGATCTTGGCACCGGAGTAGTGACGCCCGTAGGATATCACCGGCCATCCGTAATTCGCGCCCTTGCGGACCGCGTTAACCTCGTCCCCGCCGCGCGCACCATGTTCTGACACCCACAGGTTGCCCTCCAGATCAAGCGCTGCCCCTTGCGGATTGCGATGCCCGTAGGACCAGATTTCCGGCAGCACGTCGTCGCGCCCGACAAACGGGTTATCGGCGGGCACAGTACCGTCACGGTTCACCCGCACGACAGAGCCGTTGTGCTGACCCAGATCCTGCGCCGCCGGACGGTCGCCGCGCTCTCCGACGGTGACGAAAAGCGTGCCATCGCGCGCCTCGACCACGCGGCTGCCAAAGTGCTGACCGGCGGCAGACCCGCGTGACATGGTAAAGAGATCGCGTAGATTTTCGAGCCGCGCACCATCCTGCGACAGCTCTGCCGCGGCAAGCGCGGTACCGGCCCCGCCCTCAAGCGCCTTGGCATAGGTCAGGAATATGGTGCGCGATCTGTCAAAATCCCGTGCCAGCGTGATGTCCAGCAAGCCGCCCTGCCCTGCGTCAACGACCTGCGGGGTACCCGCGACCTCGTGGCTGGTCCCCTCGCGGACCCGCAGCAAGCGGCCGTCACGTTCGGTGACCAGCACGTCCCCATTCGGCAAAATCGCCAGCGCCCAAGGCGTCTCCAGTCCTGACACCTGCTGGGTAATCCGAAGCTCTTGCGCGACAACGCCCGACGCGCCCATGACCGATCCGGCTATGACCAACGCCCCGATGGCCCGTGCGGCCTGATGCATCATCCCCCCGCGAAACATGGCTTTCCCCCTTCATACAACCTATCCCTGCAAACCTAGCGCAGACAAAGCGTCGATCCACATCATCTTGCGCCACTTTACCTAGGGATAACGCTTTTCTTTTCCAAAATCGCCGCATAGGCTCTGGCGCAGAACACCATGTTCAACAGGGAGAGAAACATGAAAAAGATGCTTATGGCCACAACGGCTGCAGCATTGCTGGCCACCAATGCCTATGCCGACGCGCATAGCAAGGACGTGAAGCTTGGCGTGATCTTTGGCTACACCGGCCCGATTGAATCGCTGACCGGCATCATGGCATCCAGCGCCGAGCTGGCCATGAAAGAAGTCACCGACAGCGGCATGCTGATGGACGGGGCGACAGTCACCGCCTCGCGCGCTGACACGGGCTGCGTCGATAACGCGCTTGCGGTATCCAGTGCGGAACGCCTGATCGCCGAAGGGATCAACGGCATTGTGGGCGCGGCCTGCTCTGGCGTGAGCGGCGCGATCTTGCAAAACGCGGCACTGCCCAACGGCATGGTGATGATTTCGCCATCCTCCACATCCCCCGGCCTGAGCACGATGGAAGACGATGGTCTGTTCTTCCGCACCGCCCCCTCCGACGCCCGTCAGGGCGAGGTCATGGCAGAGGTGCTGATGGAAGAAGGCGTCAAGGAAGTCGCGGTCACCTATACCAACAACGACTACGGCAAGGGTTTGGCGGACGCGTTCCAGCAGGCCTATGAAGCCGCGGGCGGGACGATCACCATCTCTGCCGCACATGAAGACGGCAAGGCCGATTACTCTGCCGAGGTTGGCGCGCTGGCCTCTGCCGGTGGCGACCGTCTGGTGGTTGCGGGCTACGTCGATCAGGGTGGATCGGGCGTTGTGCGTGCAGCGATTGATTCAGGCGCGTTCGACACGTTCCACTTCCCCGACGGGATGATCGCGGCGAACCTTGAAAACAACTTCGGCTCCGAGCTGGACGGCTCCACCGGCCAGCACCCCGGCACCGATAGCCCCGGCGCTGACAAGTTCACCGCGCTGGTCGACGGTGCCTTCGATACCACATCGCCCTTCGCACCGGAAAGCTATGACGCAGCGGCGCTGCTGATGCTGGCGATGCAGGCCGCAGGGTCTTCCGATCCGCAGGTCTATAAGGATCAGGTCATGTCGGTTGCTAACGCCCCCGGCGAAAAGATCTATCCGGGTGAGCTGGCCAAGGCGCTGCAAATCCTCAAGGAGGGCGGCGAAGTCGATTATGAAGGCGCAACCGCGGTTGAACTGATCGGCCCCGGTGAATCCGCTGGCAGCTACCGTCAGATCAAGATCGAAGACGGCAAGATCACGACGGTTCAATACCGCTAACATCACATGACGTGACAGAAAACAGCCCGGTGCATTGCGACCGGGCTGTTTTTGCAACGGGGCTTCGGCACCGCACGGGGAGACTACAAAATGATCGTCGTAGACGACATCCATAAACATTTCGGCGGGTTCCACGCCGTGGACGGGGCCAATCTGACCATTGGCAAAGGCACGATCACCGGTTTGATCGGCCCGAACGGTGCTGGCAAAACGACGCTATTCAACGTGATCGCGGGGGTGTTGAAACCGACCTCGGGGCGCGTGACGATGGACGGCGAGGATATCACCGGCCTGCCCCCCCATACGCTGTTTCACAAAGGGCTGCTGCGGACCTTCCAGATCGCGCATGAATTCTCGTCGATGACCTGCCGCGAGAACCTGATGATGGTGCCCGGCGATCAGGCGGGCGAGACGCTATGGAACACGTGGTTCGGGCGCAAGCGCATCGCCGATCAGGAACGCGCCTTGCGCGCCAAAGCCGACGAGGTGCTTGAGTTTCTGACGGTGGAACATCTGGCCGAGCAGAAAGCAGGTCAGATCTCCGGCGGTCAGAAAAAGCTGCTGGAACTGGGGCGGACCATGATGGTTGACGCCAAGATCGTGTTCCTTGACGAGGTCGGGGCCGGTGTGAACCGCACGCTGCTCAATACCATCGGTGACGCGATCATCCGTCTGAACAAGGAACGCGGTTATACCTTTGTCGTGATCGAACACGACATGGATTTCATCGGCCGTCTGTGTGATCCGGTGATCTGTATGGCCGAGGGCAAGGTTCTTGCTCAAGGTACCCTGCCCGAGATCAAGGCCAACGAACAGGTGATCGAGGCCTATCTGGGCACCGGCCTCAAGAACAAGGCCGTGTCTGCATGAGACGGATGGCCACCGCATTGACGCTCTGCGCGGGATTTGCCCTGCCGCAGGCCGCTGCTGCCTGTGCGCAGCTGTCGGCGCAGGTCTGGATGTGCGATCGGGGCACCCCGTGGGAAGAAGCAACCTGGGACACGGTCGGCGACGGCTCCACCCGCTATCTGGGCGAGGTGATCCTGAACTTCACCCAAGAATGGCCCGGCTACGACATCGCCGACGGCACCTCGACGCTGGAAGAGCAATACGAGACCTATAGCGCCTGGATCGCGGCGGATGGCGGCCCTGCCCCCGAGGTGCTGAAGGTCGACCGGATCGACACCCCGATGGGCACGACCCTGCGCCACCTGCAATATGACGAGATCGAAGGCGACCGCACCATGAGCGCGGTCATGTTGTCGGATGTCGGATCAGCGCGGATTATGCTGTACCTCGATACCACCGACACAATGCCTTTGGATGAAATGGACAAGATGTCCTTTGAGGTGGCCATGATGCTGCGCGACACATGTGCGGATGAGATATCCTGCGCCGCGCCCATCCCTGCGGCAGCCCTGGACACCGAATGAAAGAGAACGACATGAGCAACCCATACGGCGACCGGGGCAATAAGGACCTGTCGATCGCGAACCCCAAAGGGCAAGGCACCGCGCAGCCGGTCAAACGGGGCGGCAAAAGCCACCCCGCGCCGGGGGGCCCCTTCCTGATCGGCGACACGATGACGGGCGGTTATGGCAAGGGTCCCGATATCCTGCACGGCTGCACCATCGCCGTCGAAAAGGGTGAGATCGCCGTCATCGTCGGCCCCAATGGCGCGGGCAAATCCACGGCGATGAAGGCGGTCTTTGGCATGCTCGACGTGCGCCAGGGCCATGTACGGCTGGACGGCGAAGACATCACTTCGCTGTCGCCGCAGGACCGTGTGGCCAAGGGCATGGGGTTTGTGCCGCAGACCTCGAACATCTTTACCTCGATGACAGTGGAAGAAAACCTCGAGATGGGGGCGTTCATCCGCCGCGATGATTTCCGTGATACGATGGCGCAGGTCTATGACCTTTTTCCGATCCTCAAGGAAAAGCGCTATCAGGCCGCGGGCGAGCTGTCGGGCGGGCAACGCCAGCAGGTCGCTGTGGGCCGCGCGTTGATGACGCAGCCGAAGGTGCTGATGCTGGACGAACCCACCGCTGGCGTGTCCCCCATCGTGATGGACGAACTGTTCGACCGCATCATCGAGGTCGCGCGGACCGGTATCCCGATCCTGATGGTGGAACAAAACGCCCGCCAAGCGCTGGAGATTGCGGATAAGGGCTATGTTCTGGTGCAAGGGGCCAATGCCTTTACCGGCACGGGCAAAGAGCTTTTGGAAGACCCCGAAGTTCGCAAATCCTTTCTGGGGGGTTAAGCGATGCGATGGACCCTTCCGATGGCCCTATTGGCAACCACGGCGCCAGCCTTGGCGCAGGACAGCGTTGCCACGACCGCCGCAGCCGCTACGGCCCCCGCAGAGCCCTTCCAGCAGACGATTGCGGTCGCCTGCCGCTTTACGTGGGAATGTGTGGAGAACGAGCCCTGCACCGAGACAGAGTTCACCCCCGACATCACCGGCAACGCAGGCGGAGCCTCTGCCGATGCGCTGACGGTTCAATCACAAATGGTCAGCGACGCCGAAACCGTCGACATGACTGGCACGAAACAGGTCAAGGCGCTGTCCCTGACGGGGGGTGGGTTTGATGCCCGCCACCTGCTGAGCATCGCCGCCGACGGGGCCTCCCGTTATACCGTGCATTACGCTGATGGGCCGATTGTCATCAGCTATCTAGGGACATGCAAATAATGGATTTACTCAACGCTTTCATCGCCTTGGCCAACTATGTGCTGGTTCCGGGCATCGCCTATGGGTCGCAGCTGGCGCTTGGTGCGCTTGGGGTGACGCTGGTCTATGGGATCTTGCGGTTCTCGAACTTTGCCCATGGCGACACAATGGCGCTTGGCGCGATGTCCGCCGTGCTGATCACCTGGGGTTTCCAGTCGCTGGGGCTGAGCCTGGGGGTCTTACCGACCGCACTGCTGGCGCTGCCATTCGCGATCATCATCACCATCGGGCTGCTGCTTGGCACAGACAAGCTGGTCTATAGTTTCTACCGCGAAAAGAAGGCCAAGCCGGTGATCTTTGTCATCGTCTCGCTGGGGGTGACATTCGTCTATAACGGCATCACCCGCTTTATCATCGGCGCAGAGGATCAACGGTTTCTGGATGGCGAACGCTTCATCATCTCGGCCCGCGACTTCAAAGAGATGACGGGGCTGGAGGAAGGTCTGGCGATCAAGACAACCCAAGGGCTGACCGTGGTGACGGCTGTCATCGTGGTTGCCGCACTGTTCTGGTTTCTGAACAAGACACGCTCGGGCAAATCCATGCGCGCCTACTCTGACAACGAGGATCTGGCGCTGCTGTCGGGTATCAACCCTGAACGTGTGGTCATGATCACCTGGATCATTGTGGCCTGTCTGGCGACCACCGCAGGCGTGCTTTACGGCCTGGACAAGTCGTTTAAACCCTTCACCTATTTCCAACTGCTGCTGCCGATCTTTGCCGCCGCGATCGTGGGCGGTCTTGGCAGCCCGATCGGTGCCATCGCGGGGGGCTTTGTTATCGCATTCTCCGAGGTGACGATCACCTATGCGTGGAAAAAGGTCTTTGGCTACCTCGCTCCCGAGGGGATGGCCCCCGACGGCTTGGTGCAGCTTTTGTCCACCGACTATAAATTCGCCGTCAGCTTCGTGATCTTGTTGATCGTGCTGCTGTTCAAACCCACAGGTCTGTTCAAGGGGCAATCGGTATGAACGAGACACTGAAAAACACCGCTCTTTTCGCCATTGTCGCGCTGCTGATCGTGCTCACCGGACTGGCGCAAAGCTGGAACGCGGCGCTGCTGATCATTGCGATGGGGCTGATCTCCAGCATCATGGCACTTGGCGTGAACCTGCAATGGGGCTTTGCGGGGCTGTTCAACGTGGGCATCATGGGGTTTGTCGCCCTTGGCGGTCTGGCCGCTGTGCTGATCGGCATGCCCCCCACGCAAGGCGCTTGGTCCGCGGGGGGCTGGGGGATCCTCATCGCCCTGCTGATGGGGGCCGCGACGATCATTCTGGCGGTTCAGGTGATGAAACGCATGGCCAAGGGATGGCTGCGCACGCTGGTCGTTCTGGTGGTGCTGGTGGCGGGGTTCTTTATCTTCCGCGCCCTGCTCGACCCGTCGGTAAGCGCGGTCGAGGCCGTGAACCCCGCGACCACCGGCTATCTTGGCGGGCTTGGCCTGCCGGTGATCATCGCCTGGCCCGTGGGTGGGCTGTTTGCAGCCGGAGCGGCCTGGCTGATCGGGAAAACCGCGCTTGGGTTGCGGTCGGATTACCTTGCGATCGCGACCCTGGGCATCGCCGAGATCATCATTGCCGTGCTCAAGAACGAGGACTGGCTGTCGCGGGGCGTCAAGAACGTCATCGGCATCCCGCGCCCCGTCCCATATGAGATCGACCTGCAAAATAACGCGGGCTTTGTCGAACAGGCGGCTGGCTTCGGGCTGAACCCGGTAGAGGCATCGACGCTTTGGGTGAAATTCCTGTATGTGTGTCTGTTCGCCGTGGTGCTCTTGGTGCTGATGTGGCTAAGCCAGCGGGCGCTGAATTCGCCCTGGGGCCGCATGCTGCGCGCGATCCGCGAGAATGAGGTCGCAGCCGAAGCCATGGGCAAGGACGTGACCGCACGGCACTTGCAGGTGTTCATTCTCGGCTCTGCCATCTGCGGGATTGCCGGCGCGATGATGACCACGCTGGACAGTCAGTTGACGCCCGGATCCTACCAGCCGCTGCGCTTCACCTTCCTGATCTGGGTCATGGTGATCGTTGGCGGGTCCGGCAACAATCTGGGGGCCGTGCTGGGGGGCTTTTTGATGTGGTACCTTTGGGTGATGGTTGAACCCATGGGGCTGTGGCTGATGCAATTGGTCACCGCGGGCATGTCCGACGGCTATTGGCTGAAAGACCACCTGATCGAATCCGCGGCCCATATGCGGCTGATGACGATGGGTGCGGTCTTGCTGCTGGTATTGCGGTTCAGCCCGCGCGGGTTGATCCCCGAGAAGTAAAAGAAAAGGCCTTATCCCTTGCGGGATAAGGCCAGCCTTCGGCGAGGATTTATTGCCATTTGGAAGCGCGTTCAGCGTCCTTTGAACAACCCGCCCAAGATTCCGCGCACGATGCGCCGGCCGGTTGTGCCTTTCAACTCCTTGATCACCACACTCGCGATGGCACCGCCAAAGCTGTCGTCGCTTTTGGTCGTGCGTTTCGAGGTAGAGCGCGTGACCCGTTTGCCTGCATAGCGTCGCGCTGCATTGAATTCGCGCAAGGCGGGGGATGTGTCTTCGGCCTCGGCTTGTTCCTCGGCTTGTGCTGCCTCTTTCGCGGCGTCTTCGGCGCGTTTGGCCAGCATTTCGAACGCGGAGGCGCGATCAAGGCGGGTGTCGTATTTCCCCGCCATCGGGCTTTGCGCCATCAGGGCGGCGCGGGTGGCCGGATCGATCGGACCAAGCTGCGAGGATGGGGGGCGGATCAGGGTGCGTTCCACGATGCCGGGGATCCCTTTTTTCTGCAGCATGGAGGTCACCGCCTCGCCCACGCCCACATCGCGGATCGCGTCTTCGGTCTCAAAACGCGGGTTCTCGCGGTAGGTTTCGGCGGCAAGGCGCAGCGCCTTGCGATCACGCGCGGTGAAGGCGCGCAAGGCGTGCTGGATGCGGTTGCCCAATTGGCCAAGGATATCTTCGGGCACGTCTGCGGGGTTCTGTGTGATGAAATACACGCCCACGCCCTTGGAGCGGATCAGCCGCGCCACCTGTTCAACCTTGTCGACCAGCGCTTTGGGGGCGTCGTCAAACAGCAAATGCGCCTCGTCGAAGAAGAACACCAGTTTGGGTTTATCGGGGTCGCCGACCTCGGGCAGTTCCTCGAAGAGCTCTGACAGCAACCATAGCAGGAAGGTCGCGTAGAGCTTGGGCGAGTGCATCAGCTGGTCGGCCGCGAGGATATTGATAAAACCGCGCCCGTCCGTGTCTGTTCGCATCAGGTCGGTCAGGGCCAGCGCGGGTTCCCCAAAGAGATCAGCCGCACCTTGGTTTTCCAACACCAGCAAGCGCCGCTGGATCGCCCCGACCGACGCCGACGACACATTGCCGTAGCGCAGCGCCAGGGTTGAAGCGTTTTCCCCGATCCAGACCAGCAGCGCCTGTAGATCCTTGAGGTCCAGCAGCGGAAGCCCGTCTTCGTCAGCGACGCGGAAGGCGATATTGAGGATACCTTCCTGGGCCTCCGTCAGATCGAGAAGCTGCGCCAGCAGCAAGGGCCCCATTTCCGAGATTGTCGTCCGCACCGGATGCCCCTGTTTGCCGAACATATCCCAGAAGGTGACCGGAAAGGCGCTGTAGTCGAAATCGTCAAAGCCGATGGTCTGAGCGCGCTCTGAAAAGGGGGGGTGCAGCTTGTGGCTGGCGGACCCTGCCTGCGCCAGCCCCGACAGATCGCCTTTGACGTCGGACAGAAACACCGGAACCCCTGCGGCGGAAAACCCTTCGGCCAGGATTTGCAGCGTGACGGTTTTGCCTGTGCCCGTGGCCCCCGCGACCAGCCCATGACGGTTGGCATAGCCGATGTTGAGAAACTGCTTCGTCGCGTAGTCTTCGCCACCGCCGCCGATGAAGATATCATTTGTCACGTATTTAATTCCTTTTGGGCCAATAACCTGCAGCCAAAGTGCAGAGCGAGCATACAAACTTAACCTTTTCACACCATAGTGATTTTGTCGCCGGTCGTGATGTCCTTTTCGTGCTGGCGGCACTTCCTCCCTGTCAGACTTGGCCGCGCCTTCGGGTGCGGCCCTTTTTACGTTTGAGGTCCGTTTTACGCGCTTGAAACCGCTGTGATATTTTATGTTGACGGTGCCCGAATGCTTTCGTAACGTGCTTTCAATAAGTCGGCCAAGTCCGATGGGGAGAACGAAGAACAGGGAAAAGGACGCATCGCGTCCTTTTTTCTATTTCAACCCCCCGCGCCCGGCCTCTTCCCCGTGAAAACCTGATGAAATAGGCAATATTTTGCCTTAAATCACGATGGTTTCAGCGCTATCGTCCTGACATTGGCATTGGCGCATGGTAGATGGCGTCGAATTTAACTGATTTGGAACGAGCATGAAAAAGTATATCACACTTCTCCCACTCTGCGCGGCGATGGCTCTGACTATGCCCGTTTCCGGTTACGCACAGACTGCAGCCACGGAAACACCCGCAGCAACAGACGCCCCGGAAACGGCGGAGCCGACCGCTGAAGCGGCACCCGCGACGGAAGAAAACACCACCACCGGCAGCAGCACCGACGTACAGTCGCAGCTGAGCCTTGGTGAAGATGCCGACGGGGAGCCGACCCTGGGTAAGCCCTACACCAAAGAGGTGATCGGTGCCTGGGAGATGCGCTGCATCAAGACCGAAGAAGAGGTCGACCCCTGCCAGATGTACCAGCTGATGGATGATGGCCAAGGCGCGCCTGTCGCCGAATTCTCGCTGTTCCGCCTGCCAGCGGGCGGTAAGGCGACAGCCGGTGCCACTGTGGTTGTGCCCTTGGAAACGGCCCTGCCCTCGCAGCTGACGCTGACCGTCGATGGTGGCAAAGCGCGCCGCTATCCTTTCGCTTTCTGTAACCCCGTTGGTTGCTACGTCCGCATGGGCCTGACCGAAGCCGATGTCGCCGCGTTCAAACGCGGGAAAGAGGCCGTGATCACCATCGTGCCCGCGCTGGCACCTGACCAGAAGGTAGAACTGTCGCTGTCGCTGGACGGGTTCACCGCAAGCTTCGACAAATCTTCGGTTGTTGAAGACCGGTAAGCAAATGTTTGGCCCTCGGGCCGTTGAGACGACAAAGCCGCCCCGTTTGACGTGGGCGGCTTTTTCATGGGCGGTGTCGCTGGTAAGATCAGATCGCGCGCAGCGCCAGTACCGCGTTCATGCCGCCAAAGGCAAAGGCGTTGGACAACGCCACCGTGACCCGCGCATCGCGGGCCACATTGGGCACCACATCCAAGGCGCAGTCGGGGTCGGGCTCTTCGTAGCCGATGGTGGGGGCGATCACCCCGTCGCGCAGGGCCATGATGCAGGCCAAAAGCTCTACCGCGCCGGTGCCGCCGATCAGATGCCCATGCATCGATTTGGTCGAGCTGATCATCAGCCTGTCTGCATGGGTGCCGAACACATCTGCCACCGCCGCACATTCGGTTTTATCATTGGCTGCCGTGCCCGTGCCATGGGCGTTGATATAGCCCACCTCGTCCGGATTGATCCGGGCGTCGTCCAACGCGCCTTTGATCGCGCGGGCAGCACCCGCCTTGGACGGCATCACAATGTCCGACGCGTCAGAGGACATGGCAAAGCCCGATACTTCGCACAGGATATCAGCCCCGCGGGCGCGGGCGTGGTCATATTCCTCGAACACGAAAATGCCTGCGCCTTCGCCCTGCACCATCCCACTGCGATTGGCCGAGAACGGGCGGCAGGCGTCGCGCGACATCACGCGCAGCCCTTCCCACGCCTTGACCCCGCCAAAGCACATCATGGATTCAGATCCGCCTGTGACCATCGCCGGTGCCATCCCGCTGCGGATCATCGAAAACGCCTGCGCCATCGCGTGGTTCGAGGACGCGCAGGCGGTTGAAACGGTGAAGGATGGCCCCTTGAGGTGATGCTCCATGCTCACATGGCTGGCGGCGGCGTTGTTCATCAGGCGCGGCACCACAAAGGGATGCACGCGGTTCTTCCCTTCGGCATAGACCGCACGGTAGTTATCGTCCCATGTGCTGACCCCGCCGCCCGCCGTGCCAAGCACCACGCCGGATTTCGCCGAGAGCTCTCCCTTGAACTCTAGCCCCGATTGGCGGATCGCCTCCGCCGCGGCGGCAAGGGTGAACTGGGTGAACCGGTCATACAGCGCGATCTTCTGGCGGTTATACTGGCTTTCGCCGTCAAACCCGTGGACCTGACCGCCGATCTTGATCGACAGCCTGTCCACGTCGCGGAAATCAAGCGGCCCGATTCCACACACCCCGTTGCGCATGGCCGCAAGCGTATCGGGCACGTTCAACCCCAGCGGATTGACCGTGCCCGCACCCGTAATCACGACACGTTTCACGCGTCAGGCCTGCTCGGCGCGCAGCCGTTCCACCCCTGCGACAATGCTGGCCACGCTAGAGATATCGAAACCCGTGGCGTCCGGCTGGTTCGCGTTGAAGGGCACCGATACGTCGAATGTCTCTTCAATCGCGAAGATGCTTTCGACGATGCCCATGCTGTCGATGCCAAGGCTTTCGAGCGTGCTGTTCATGGTGACATCCGATGGCGTCAGAAACGCTTGATCGGCGATAATGCTGATGACCTGATCTTTGATGTTCATCCTAAGTCTCCGTCAGAACGGGCCATGCCTCGGCCCTAGCTTGTCTCACTGTCTTTGGAGGTGCCCATCTGGGATTTTAACGCCGCCACATCGCGAAGCAAGCGCGGCAAACGGCGCAGCGCTTTGTAGCCTTCGATCTGCTTGCCCATTTCCGTCGCGGGATAGCCCAGCAACGACCGGCCCGCGGGCGCATTGGACAGGATCTTGGTGCCGCCGCCCGCGATCACCCCGTCGCCGATGGTAATATTGTCGCTGACGCCCACCTGACCACCCAGCACCACGTTGTCGCCGATGGTCACGGAACCGGCGATACCGACCTGCCCGCACAACAGACAGTTTTTGCCGACCACAACGTTATGCCCCAGATGGACGAGGTTATCGAGCTTGCTGCCGTCGCCAATCACGGTGTTGCGAATGGTGCCGCTGTCAACCGTGCAGTTCATACCGCATTCCACGTCGTTCCCGATGGTCACACTTCCAAGGGTGTGAATACGGGTCCATTGTTGCGCTTTTGTGTCGCCGCGATCACCAAGGGTCTTGCGGGTCTGTTCCACTGTGCTGGGTTCAGCCGTCACGAACGAAAACCCGTCGCCGCCGATCCGCGCGCCCGGTTGCGCGATGAAGTCATCGCCGATGCGTACCCGCGCGCCGATGCTGACGTGATCGCGCAGATAGGCGTTCTTACCCAGGACCGCGTCTGTCCCAATGTAGCACTGCGGCCCGATGACAGAACCAGCGCCGATTTTCGCGCCCGCCGCCACAATCGCCAGTGGGCCGACAGAGACATCCTCGGCCAGTTCGGCAGTCTCATCAATAACGGCAGAGGGGTGGATGCCAGCCCCGAACCCCTGCCCCGGATCCATCATGCGGGTTAGTCCCGACATGGCAAAGCGCGGACGGTCCGGCAGGATGGCGGCCTTCAACCCCATCTCTTGCCAATCGGCATCGGGCCAGAGCATGGCCGCGCGGGCCGATCCGTCAGACAGCGATTGTGCGTATTTGGGGCTCATGGCGAGCGCGAGATCGTCGGGGCCCGCGTCTGCCGGCTCTGCCAGTTTGGCAATCGAAATGGAGGTATCGCCGACCGCTGGCAAGCCAAGCGCGTCGGCGATCTGTTGGATGGTGTAGGTCATGTGCGGTCTCCCCTTGTCAGGGACGAGTTAACCCTGAACCGCGCCCAATGCCACCCCCGCCTTGCTCAGCGCATCCCAGATACGGCCATCGCGACCATAGATATCGGCGCGATACTGCGTATGGCCGCGCGGCGTGGTGAAGGCGGTGCGGTAGATGATGTGGACCGGCACTTCGGTATCCAGATGGACGAAAGTCTCGCGGCCTGTGGCCAGTTGCCGTTTGAAATAGGCGACAGGATCAGCCGCTTGCGGGGCCAGCAGCGTATAGGCGAAATCAAACGGATCGGCGAGCCGCACGCAGCCGTGGCTAAAGGCCCGAACGTCGCGGTCAAACAGGCTCTTGGAGGGCGTGTCGTGCAGGTAGATGTTGTATTTGTTGGGGAAAATGAACTTCACCAACCCAAGAGCATTGGTCCGCCCCGGCTTTTGGCGCATGCCATAGGGGAAGGTGCGCGCTGTATAACGGCTAAAGTTCACAGACCCACGGCTGATGATCCGGCCGCGGTTATCGATCAGATCAATATGACCCGCGGCATTGGGGTTGCGCTGCATCGACGGCAGATATTCCTTGGTCACGATCGACCGCGGCACCGTCCACGTCGGGTTGATGACGATATATTCCATCACATCCGAGAATTCAGGCGTCAGGCGGTCCGATTGGTTCGCCCCCACGACCGAGCGTGTCTCGAAGGTGACCTGCCCGTTGTCGACAACGGACGCGGTGAAGGCGGGGATATTGACCAGCACGTGACGTGCGCCGCGTTCCTTGTTCAGCCAGCGTTCACGCTCCATCGCGACGATGACGGATTGCAGCCGCGTCTCGACGCTCTTGTTGATCTCGGCCATGGTGCCGGAGCCGGCAACGCCGTCCTCATTCAGCCCGTGATCTTTTTGAAAGCTGCGCACCGCCTCTTGCAACGTGGCGTCATAGGTCATCACGTTAGAACGTTTCAGATACCCCATCGACATCAACCGGTTGCGCAGCGCGACCACTTGCGTGCCTTGCGCCCCGGGCTTGAGCGAGGATGCAGGCACTGCGGGGCCCCAACCGCCTTGGGTCAGCAAATGCTCCATCCGCAGCTTTTCACGCATCAGGGCGTTATACTCCATCGTCCGCGGGCGCAGATTGCGTAGGAACGGCGTGGGATCGGAAGAAATGAAATCGGTGATATAGGTCTGACGGTCGCGGTATGGCACCTCGCGCACGATGGACGGATCAATGCGCGACGGCACCAGCACACCGGTTTGCAGATCACGGGCGTATTGCAGGAAAACGCGCGTCATCTCGACCTCGGCCAGCCCGCGATCCCGCGGGGTCTGCGCGTTTTTGAGCTTTTCCATCAGCCCTTGAGGGTCATAGCGTGCGACGGGCAGCCCGTGCAAATCAGCCGCGCGGATCGCTGACATAAGTGCAGCACGTCGGGCGCGCTGTGTCTCTGTCGCTTCGGTCCAGATCGGTGCATAGCCGTGGGTCCGGTAGTAGGCGGCGATATCCTCATCCCGCGCGGCGGCTTCGGCAACGGCCTGTTTGAACGCGGTCACCTGCGCAAAAGCGGGTTGCGGCGCGGTAAAGAGTGTCAGAGCGGTGGCAGCAGCCCCAAGAAAACCGGCCATGCGGCGAAATTTCCGCGATTGAATGCTTAAAATACGAGTCATTGATTCCCCCGAAATCGGTGAGCTTTGGATTTCCTAGATAGGCAGGGAACCCTATGCTCTTGTCCAATAACAATGCCCGTGAACTGAAAACTAAGGATAAATTGATGCTTATCGGCATCGCCCCTGTGGCAAAAATGAACAACCAACTAAGGGTTGCGCAAAAATTCGCCTAAATTTGTTGATGGATGGAACCTTTTCGATTCAGCACTTGGTTCAAGAATCGCGCTATGCCATAAATTGTTGCATCTGGGGATCGTTGGAAAACTCCGTGTAACATCATGGAACCAAAGGCAGAAGACGGGACATACAATCAATGACTGGTAAGAGCACTTCGGGCATGACCCGGCGCTCCGTATTGGGCGCATTCGCAGCGACGGCCGTAGCAGCGGCACCGACCTTCGCAAACGCAGCAGGATTTTTGCGTGGGGCCGGCGATATTCGTCGCATCAAGATGTATTCCGGCCGGACCGGCGAACGCATCGACATGATCTATTGGATCGAAGGCAACTACATCAAAGATGCCGTATCCGAGCTGAACTATTTCATGCGTGACTGGCGTACCGATGGCGTCAAATCGATGGACCTGCGCACCGTGGACATTATGGCTGCGTCGCATAACCTTCTGGATGTGTCCGAGCCCTATATGCTTCTATCCGGCTACCGCAGCCCGCAGACCAACGCGATGCTGCGTTCCAGATCGCGCGGTGTGGCCAAGAACTCCCTCCATATGCGTGGTCAGGCGGCTGACCTGCGTCTGGCATCGCGCTCGGTGAACCAGATGGCACGTGCGGCGATTGCTTGTAACGGTGGCGGTGTTGGTCGCTATTCCGGCTCTAACTTCGTGCATATGGATTGCGGTCAGGTGCGTAACTGGGGCGGCTAAGCGCCAGACGACGACCACGGAAACAAAGCGCCCTCGGGCGCTTTTTTCGTTTTAAGACAACGCGCTATTCGATCTCTTTCGCTCAGCCGATCCACACGAGCGTCACCCAGGCCAGCACCCCATAGCGCAATGCTTTGCCGATGCCAACGATTGCGACGAAGGACCACAGCGGCTCTCTTAGCACCCCTGCGGTGACAGTCAGCGCGTCGCCGACAACCGGAAACCAGCTGACCAGCAGCGACCAGCGGCCATAGCGCGCGTACCACGTCTCGGCCCGCGCCATTTGCGACGGGGATGCAGGAAACCAGCGCTTATGTTGGAACCGCAGCACCGCATGCCCCAGCCCCCAATTCACCACCGACCCCAAGACATTGCCCACCGTGGCAACCGCCAGCAACCCCAGAACCCCGTGCTGGCCATGGATCATCAGCCCGACCAGCAACGCTTCGGATTGCATCGGTAGAATCGTCGCTGCAAGAAAGGCGACCGCGAAAAGGCTCAGGTAACCGGTCATTGACGCGCCCGAACCAACGGGCATCTGACGACCCGTTCGGGGCGTCGAAACCGATCACCGTACAGGCGGAATATATCGTAAGGGGGGTATGGCGGACAGACAGGGATTCGAACCCTGGAGACGGTCTCCCGCCTACACACTTTCCAGGCGTGCGCCTTCGACCACTCGGCCACCTGTCCATTGAGGGGGTGTTTAACGTGACCTGCAGGCGGGGTGCAAGGGGTAAAACGCGCGAAATTCAACAAGATTTCAATGCGCCGTTCAGCTGTCGAGATGGACGTAGATCCGGCGGGTGCCGCGCCCCTTTTTCTCAATCTTGCCAAGGCGTACCGCGCCAATCTCTCCGGTGCGGGCAACGTGGGTGCCCCCGCAGGGCTGCAGGTCGATCCATGCGTCACCCTCTCCGATTTGCACCAGACGTACGTTGGCCGCCGTGACCGGTGGTGCGACAGATAACGTCTTGACCAGTTCAGGCGCGGCTTGCAATTCCTCTTGGGTGATCCAGTGATCCGTGATCGGCAAATCCTGCGCGATATAGGACGCCAGCGCGTCCTCGATGCCGTCGCGATCCTCTGGCGCATCGGCAAGGTCAAAGTCGAGCCGCCCATGCGTGGCAGAGATTTGCCCCCCCACCACGGGGAACGGCACGACCACGGACAACAGATGCAGCAGGCTGTGCACCCGCATGTGCCGGTGCCGGCGGTCCCAATCCAGCTTTTGCGTGACATGGGTGCCCGGCTGGGGGATTTCCTCGGGCTCGGCCGGAACCAGAATGATGGACCCGTCCAGCCCCTTGACCGTTGTCGCGATCGGCATGCGCTGCTTGTCCCAGTGCAGCCAACCGCTGTCCCCCGGTTGCCCGCCGCCCGTGGGATAGAACACCGTCCGGTCCAGCACGATCCCGCCCTCGTCGGTGATGGCGATGACTTTGGCGGCGCTGTCGCGGGCATAGGCGTCGGTGAGGTAGATCGGCTCGTTCAACTGTCCTCTCCATCCTGCTTAGAGGGTTTTTCGCCGGCGCGGGTGCGCAGCCATACGTCCCGCTGGGGAAAGGGCACCTCGATGTTTTCGGCGGCAAAGCGTTCGACGATGGCGTGGTTGATATCGCTTTTGACCGACATCATCCAATTCACGTCCCGCAGGAAGGCCCGGATCTCGAACTCCAGCGCGTCGGCCCCGAAACGCACCAGCAGCACATTCGGCGCGGGGTTCGCAAGCACCAGCGGCTGGTCCTCCGCGATCTCGCGCAGGATCGCCTCGACGCGGCGGGTATCGGTGCCATAGGCCACCCCGACCGAGATGATGACCCGCCCCACGGTATTGCCACGGGTAAAATTGGTCACCGTACCGCTGACAAGATCGGCGTTCGGGACAATCACATCGGTGCGGTCAAAGGTTTCGATCCGCGTGGATCGCACCGAAATATCGCGCACATAGCCGGACTTGCCACCGACCTCGATCCAGTCGCCTTCGGAAATGGGGCGTTCGATCAGCAGGATGATCCCCGAGACGAAGTTGCTGACGATGTTCTGTAGACCAAAACCGATACCGACCGACAGCGCACCGGCAACGATGGCAAGCGAGCTAAGGTCAATGCCCGCCCCCGTGATCGCGGCCAGCGCCGCAAGAAAGATCCCGACATAGCCCAGCCCCGACAGCAGCGCGTTCTGTCCGCCGATGTCGATCTTGGTCTTGGGCAGGACATTGCTGCGCAGCGCCCCTTGCAGCAGCCGCGTGAGCAGATAGCCGATCGCAAAGATAACCGCGAAGGCCAGCAGGTTCGACGGCGAGATCTGGCTTTCCCCGATGGTGAACCCGCGCGAGAATGCGGCCCATAACTCGGTCAGGTCCGCGACCCTTGCGCCCCAGACCAGCGCAAGCACGGGCATCGCCAGTAACAGCAAGATCAGACCGAAGAACAGCGGCATCAGCGCTTCGCGTGCGGCAATGCCCTGCCCCGTGATCGCGCCATAGACATCCGCAGAAAAGCGTTGCAGCGCCATGACCAGCCCCAGCACAGCCAGTGTCGTCACATAGGGGCGCAGGATCGCATCCGACAGATCTTGATAGCCAAAGGCATACAGCAGCGGTGCCACCACAGAGACCGCAATAGCCCCCAGCCCGGCACTGCGTACAACCCGCGCATGGGACGACGCTTTGGTCATGCCATCGGCGTCCGGCGTATCCTCTTCGGGTTCACGGTAGCTGCGCAGGATACGACCGATCTGGAACAGCGCGAGACTGGTCAGCACCGCCAGCGGGAATTGCACCACCGCGCGTGTCGCCAAGCTGGGGTCGCCGATTTCAAGCACCGTCAGCGCCACGATAGACAGGATCATCACGAAGGTGATCGCGTTCACGTAGAACCGTGCGGATTTACGTTGCTGTGCAGACAGCGGCAAAAGCGCTTCGTCTTCTTCGCGGGCAAAGACCCGTTCGGACACCCAGCGGAACCCGAAGATAAGCAGGCCAATCAGCGGCAGCAATTCAACGACCTGTGTCGCGCGTGCGCCCAGAAAACCCGATTGCCGTGCCGCGATGGTCAGCAGGTAGAGCCCCACCAGCGGGAACAGGATGCGCAACAGGGAAACGACAAAGCGCCAGATCCCCATGCCGCGCGCCTGATGAACGCGCAGGGTATGCGCAATCTTCATCGCCCAGACACGACCGCGGAACAGCAAAAGCAAGCCGGCAATACCTGCGAAGAAAACGGTCGGCAGGTTGTTTTCCAACGTATTCAGCGCGCTGTCCGTATCCTGTTCAGCACTTTCCTGCCAGAAAGCGGCAAAGGCATCCTGCATCTCGACCAGCGCGGGCCCCCAATAGACGGGGTTCAGCGGCGACGGCGTGGTGCGGAGCAGCCGTTCGGTCTGGCGTTCGCGAATGATCTTGTCGATCTCGCGCACCAGCCCGTCTGCGCGCAGAAACTCGCGCTCTGCGATCTGCACGGGGGCCAGCAGGGTGTTCAGCTGCTGGTTGATGTCGGCGCGGGTCTTGGCCACCTCTGGCGCTTCGGGTTCGGCATTTTCGCCCTCGGGCGCTGTGCCCAAGGCGGCAAGCTGGTCGCGCAGCGCGGCGATACGTTCAGCGTTCAGCGTGCGCGCGGCCTCGAACTCGGACCGGTAGTTGACGATACGCTCGCGCAGACTGTCGAGTTCGGAAGTCGGTGTGTCGGCCTTTTCAACCGATTGTTCCGCCTTGACCGCAACACTATCCCATTGCTCCGCCGTTTTCTCGACGTCGGTCTGCGCGAAAGCCGCGGTCGTCAGGCAAAGCGCCAGAAGACCGCAGGCAAGAAGCCCCCTGAGCGTCGCGATCATTGGTCTTCGAAGACGCCGGGAATGGATTGTGGGGCGCGATCCAGCCAAGCGGGCACGGGCAGATCTTTTTCGCGCAGGAAGTCGGGGTTGAACAGTTTCGACTGATAGCGCGTGCCAAAGTCACACAGGATCGTCACGATGGTATGCCCCGGCCCCATATCCTTGGCCAGACGCACCGCACCGGCGACGTTCACACCCGACGACGCCCCAAGGCAAAGCCCTTCGTGTTGCAGCAGGTCAAAGACATAGGGCAGCGCCTCTGCGTCCGAGACGTTGTAGCTGAAATCGGGCGTGAACCCTTCGAGGTTCTTGGTGATGCGGACCTGACCGATACCTTCAGCGATTGATCCGCCTTCGGCGACCAGTTCACCCTTGGTGTAGTAGTTATGCAGCGCGGCCCCGTCCGGGTCGGCAATCGCGATTTTCACGCCTTTGGGCTGCAACGCCATGCCGATCCCGGCCAGCGTGCCGCCGGATCCTACCGCACAGCAGAACCCGTCCACCTTGCCGCCGGTCTGCTCCCAGATCTCGGGGCCGGTGGTTTCGATATGCGCCTGACGGTTGGCGACGTTGTCGAACTGGTTGGCCCAGATCACACCTTCATTCGTGGTGCGCGCCAGTTCATTCGCGAGCCGTTCCGAGTAGCGCACAAAGTTGTTGGGGTTGCGGTAGGGTGCCGCGGGCACTTGCACCAGCTCGGCCCCGGCAAGGCGCAGCATGTCTTTCTTTTCCTGACTTTGTGTTTCAGGAATGACGATCACGGTTTTGAACCCCATCGATGCGCCGACAAGTGCCAGCCCGATACCGGTGTTCCCTGCCGTGCCTTCGACAATCGTGCCGCCGGGTTTCAGCGTGCCCTTGGCGATGGCATCCTGAATGATGAACAGCGCAGCACGGTCCTTGACCGACTGGCCGGGGTTCATGAATTCCGCCTTGCCGTATATCTCGCAGCCGGTTTCCTCGCTCGCCTTGCGCAGACGAATAAGAGGGGTGTTGCCAATGGCCTGCGCCAGATCAGATGCGACGTGCATGGGATGCTCCTAAATCAAGTTACATCCGGTGTAGCGGCGGGCGCTTCCAACCTCAAGCGTTCCCGATGCCGCGCAAGCCAGTAAGCGGCAATCACCAGCGGCGCATTGGCAGCTTCAAGCTGGTCTACCATCGTCATCAGCGCATCAAAGCCGATGAGATGGGACCGGATATCCTCGTTTTCGGCCTCAAGCCCGTTCACACCGGTGCTATCATCGGGCAAATCAGCAAGCCCCAGATAGATATAGAAAAATTCCGTAGAATCTCCCGGGGAGGCATAGACTTCCGCGATTTTTTCAAGCTTGCGCAGGGTCAGACCCGCTTCTTCCTGCGCTTCGCGGTGCGCGGCGTCTTCGGGGCTTTCGCCCGGATCAACACGGCCCGCGATGGGTTCAAGCTGCCACTGCGCGCGATCCCCCCGCGCCACCGGCCCCATGCGCAGCTGCTCTACCAGCATCACCCGATCCCGCACCGGATCATAGGGCAGCACCAAGGCGGCATCCGTCGCGACGAAGACCGCACGCTCCAGCACATCGGTCATCGTGCCGTCGAAACGCTCGTGCGCGAGGTGATATTCGTTCAGCGCGAAATAATTGGTATAGGCGCGGTCAATCCGGTCGATCCGGACCTTGCCGTCCAGCGTCCCTGCCCCGTGTTTCGACCGAAGCGCATTCACCTGCGCCGCTGCCCGTGACCGGATCATCGGGAACATCTGCGCCACGCGGTCGGCAGTGTAGACGCCGAAATAATCCATCACCTCGCGCGCGGCAAAGCAGCTGAGCGCACCCCAGTCTGCCTGCCACTGCGTCAGCGACCACGGGTCACGTGTTGTCCATTGATCAGGCCGCGCGAAATAGCCCAAAGCGCTTGCGCCGCTTTCCAACGTGATTTCTTGCAGGTCGTAGGCAAAGCTGCCCTCGTAGAAATTCAATCGGTCCAGATCGTTCTGCCCCAGCCCGCGCAGCAACACCCCTTCGGCGGATTGGTCCGGCGCCGGCACGATGCAGGGGAACGGCCCCTCGACAACGGATAAGGCGATGTGATCCGGCAAACGGTCCGGCGAGATGTCAAGCCGGTCCGCCGCGCGCCCCATCACGATTTCAAGCAGCGGCACATGCCGCAACGACCCATAGAGGAAAAGATCTGTCATCGGCTTAAGGGAACTTGCTGTCGATAAGGTTTGTGATCACGCCACTGACGGCACCGCCAATCAACACGACCGCGATGATCGGCACCGTCGCCATGATCAGGAAGTATTCGGCACCGATACCGATCATGCCCACCAGCGCCTCTCCGACACCGCCATAGCGGTGCATCATCGCGTTCTCGATCATCTCGCGGCCTGCCTGGATGAACAGCCCCCAGAACACCAGAACCACGGCACCGGTCAGCCCGATGGTGATCCCTTCGGAAACGCCACCGCCCGCACGTGCCCCCATGACCCGCCACCCGACCGCGAGCCCGAGGGCAATATTGGTGGGAATGAAATACCCGAACTGAGTGGATTCAGGCATCAGGGGCATGATCATGCGCGAAAGGGCAAAGCCCATCAGCGCCAGGCAGAAAGCGGCTGTCAGGCGGGCAGCGGTCGGCATCGGGATTTCCTTAGACTACAAGCAACGCGCCCTCAGGCCGGACGCTTCACGGTAATCTGTGTCACATCGCAATTGCCGCTGTCAAAGGTAGACGCGCAAGAGGTGAGGTAGAAATCCCACATCCGCTTGAAGCGTTCGTCAAAGCCCATGCGCGCGATCTCTTCCCACTTCTCGTTGAAGGTCGTATGCCAGCGGCGCAGCGTGACGTCGTAACTTTTCCCGAATTCGATAGACTTTTCAACGGCTAGTCCGGCACTCTCAACCTGTTGCTTCAACACCGTAGGGCTTGGCAGCATACCACCCGGAAAGATATATTTCTGAATGAAATCAACGCCTCGCTTGTACACCTTCCAGCGACGGTCCGGCACGGTGATGATTTGCAACGTCGCTTGACATCCAGGTTTAAGACAGGCGTGCAACGTATTGAAATACGACGGCCAGTACTGCTCCCCAACGGCTTCGAACATCTCGATGCTGGCAATACCATCGTAGGTGCCACGCTCGTCACGGTAATCTTGAAGCTTGAACTGAACAACATCGTCCAAGCCCGCGTTTTCAATACGTTCTTTGGCGTAGTTAAACTGCTCTTTACTGATCGTGAGGCACGTTACCTTGAGCCCGCGTTCCTTCGCTGCATATTCAGCGAAACCGCCCCAGCCGCAGCCGATTTCCAGCACATGATCCCCAGCCGAGACCCCCATCTGATCCACCATAGAGGCATATTTCGCGGTCTGCGCCGCCTCTAGCGATTGTTGAAAGCCGTCCTCGAAAAGCGCGCTTGAATAGGTCATCGTGTCATCAAGCCACAATTTGTAGAAATCATTCCCCAAATCATAGTGATAGCTGATGTTCTTACGCGCTTGCTTCTTGCTGTTGCGCTGCAACCAGAAGCGCAGGGATTCAAATTTGCGGATCAACCCCATGCCGGGGAATGAATCGTAGATATCCTCATTCGCATGGGCCACGTCCATAAAGGCCTGCAGGTCCGGTGTGCTCCACCATTCGTCAAGGTAGGCATCGCTGAAACCAAGATCACCCTCCCTGATAAGACGCGCGAACAAGTCATTGTTATGGATACGGATTTCTGCAATGGGCAGCGGGTTCTTTCCGGTTGCGCGAAAGCACCGCCCGTCGGGCAAAACAAAGTCGACCTGCCCGTTTTGCATTTCCTGCGCCATCGCAAAAACACGCGAGAAATATCGTGGAAGGGCAGTTTGCCCCTCGGTGCTGGTCAAAATCATTCGCTCTCCTGTATGCGCTTGGACGCGTATCTTATTGGTTTATGGGTGTTACGTGGGAGATCCACGTTTCATAAAGGTTAAAAGTTTCGCCCCTTGTAGGTTTCAAGGGCCCGTTCGCGCCCTTCGTCCAGCGCGATGATCTTTTCGGGATAGTCATCATCCGCCGACAAGGGCCAACTGCGCGGGATCGCATCAAAGAATGCAAGCGCGTCCTTATGCGGATTGGCACGCCCTTCGGCGATCCAGCGACTGGTGTAGTCTCTATTCTTATCAAATTTATCCAGCTGTGTCTCGGGGTTGAACACGCGGAAATACGGAGACGCGTCCGGCCCCGACCCCGCCGCCCATTGCCACCCCATCGCATTGCTCGCGGGGTCCCAGTCGATTAGGCAATGTTCAAACCACTTTTGCCCGATGCGCCAGTGACACATCAAATGTTTCGTCAGATAGCTCGCGACGATCATGCGGCCCCGGTTATGCATGCGGCCGGTGACATAGAGCTCGCGCATAGCGGCATCGACAAAGGGTTCGCCCGTGCGCCCCTGTTTCCAGGCTTTCACCTCGGCGCGGTGTTCATCCTCGTTCCAGGGGAAGGCATCCCATTCCTCGCGCCAGTTATCGGTCAGCATCCGTGGCGTGTGATGCATCAGGTGATAGGCAAACTCGCGCCACACCAGCTCTTTCAGAAAGGTCTCCGCCCCCTGTTTGCCGTCGTGCAAGGCGCGCTGCGCGGCGTGCCAGCATTGATGCGGGCTGATCTCACCCAGCGACAGGTTCTCGGACAGGTTCGACGTGCCATCGGTGCCGGGAATGTCGCGGGTCTGCTTATAGTCGGCTACCCCATGCGCCATGAAGGCCCCCAGCCGCGACTGCGCGGCTTTTTCACCCAGACAGACAAACCGGCGTACCACATCGGCACCACGGTCCATCGCAGCCCCCAAGCCCCACCCGTCCAGCGCATCACTGTCGGGCCAGCTTTCCGGCGCGGGCAGGTCTGAAGGTGCGGACAGCGGCGGCTCAACATCGCGGGTTTTGACGTTGTTCCAGAACGGCGTGTAGACCTTATAGCAGTCGCCCGCCTTGGTCTCGACCGTCCAGGGTTCGAACATAACGTGCCCCCCAAAGGATTTCGCCTCTATCCCGTCGCTGCACAGGATCTCTTTGATCTTGCTGTCGCGCTGCACGCTGTCCGGATCATAAAGCCGCGACCAATAGACGGCGCCGGCGCCCGTCTCCTTGATCAGAGCCTGTAGTACCTCAAGCGCATCGCCTTCACGCAAGACCAGCCTGCTCGACACCCCCTCAAGACTGTCCGCCAGCGCCCCGATCCCCAACCCCAGACGCCATTTCGGCGCCGCGCCAAGCGCGTCGACACTCTTGTCCTTGATAAAGACGGGTATTACGGGCCGCCCCGCGTTTGCAGCGGCAGATAGGGCCGGATGATCGCTAAGCCGCAGATCGCGGCGATACCAAAGAAGGATGGGGCTTTTATCAGACATGTCACACTTTGCGTTAAGGTGATGCAAAGCTAGTGCTGCCCCCGCAAGGTCAAGGCCGTACCAGTCCCTAAATACGCCAAACGGCGACCCCAAGGGGCCGCCGCCAGACAAATCGTAGCAGTCGTGCCGGTGGTTTAGCCGTTCACATCAACCACAACACGGCCCCGCACCTGACCGTTCAGGATGTCTGCCCCCAGCTTGGGCAGATCGCTCAGCGTTGCAGGCACGACCATATCCTCAAGCTTGGACAGTGGCAGGTCTTTCCCGATCCGCTGCCATGCGCGCAGACGGTTGTCATAGGGTTGCATGACGGAATCGATCCCCAGCAGGTTCACACCGCGCAGCAGGAAGGGGATCACCGTGGCCGGCAACCCTGCCCCACCCGCGAGCCCGACAGCTGCGACCGAACCGCCGTATTTCATCTGCCCCAAGACCCGCGCCAGCATCTCGCCGCCCACGGCATCAATGCAACCGGCCCAGGTTTCGGATTCCAGCGGACGTTTAACGGTTTCGTTCAACTCTTCCCGCGCGACGATCTGCGTGGCACCCAGCGATTTCAGATAATCCGCCGTATCCGGGCGGCCCGTCACACCGGCGACCTCGTGACCCAATGCAGCAAGGATGGCGACCGCGACCGACCCCACGCCACCGGCGGCACCCGTCACCAGTACCGGCCCATTGCCCGGCACCAGCCCGTGATCCTCCAGCGCCATGACAGACAGCATCGCGGTAAAGCCCGCCGTGCCCACGGCCATGGCCTGGCGGG
>NZ_DGMH01000050.1:141277-154937 GCF_002388305.1 Sulfitobacter sp. UBA4523 | reverse complement strand
GCCATCACCGCCAGCATCGCGGTAAAGCCTGCGGTGCCCACGGCCATCGCGGACCGCGTGTCCAGCCCCTCGGGCAGCGGCACCAGCCAGTCTGCCTTCACACGCGCCTTTTGCGCATAGCCGCCCCAATGGGCCTCGCCCACACGCCAGCCGGTCAGCACGACCTTATCGCCGGGTTTGTAGCGATCATCGTCCGTTGCCTCCACGGTGCCTGCGAAATCGATACCGGGAATATGGGGATACTTGCGCACCAAGCCGCCGCCCGGTCCGATGCACAGCCCGTCCTTGTAGTTCACGGTCGAATATTCGACAGCAACGGTCACATCCCCCTCGGGCAAACGGTCAAGGTCGATCTGGGTAACCTCGGCATGGGTCTTGCCGGTGTCCTCATCCTTATTCACCATCAACGCATCAAACATCATTTCTCCTGTCTCGGACCGCCGTTCAGGGCCCGCTTCATTTTGCCAGTAAACTCCGGGGAGCCCGAGGGGCTGGCCCCTCGGTTCCATGGGTTCAAGCTGCGCGCCAGTGGGGGTGCCCGCCGACTCACATCTTGCAAAATTAATGTCAGACAATTAAAGTTTTTCCAAACCATAAATGTAAGACATATGAATTCCACGCCAGAAACCGCCTCTGATCTGTCCAGCCATATTGCCGCGAACATCCGTGATGCCATCATCAAGGGTGTGCTGATCGTGGACGAACGCCTCCCCTCCGAGGCGGAGCTGTCGGCGCAGTTCAACGTCTCGCGCGCGACGGTGCGCGAGGCGCTCAAGCGGTTGGCGGCACAATCATTGATCCGTACCCAACGGGGGGCAACGGGCGGCGCTTTCGTCAATCGCATCAGCTTTGAAGCCGCCCAAGCGCAGCAGATCACCACCTCTACCCTGCTTTTGTCGATGAACGACGTGAGCTTCGAGACCGCCTGCGAGGCCCGCTTCGCGCTAGAGCGCGCCTGCGCCCCCCTGTCGGCGGCACGCAGGCAGGATCATCATCTGGACGCGATGCAAAACGCGCTTGCCACGCAATCTGCCCCTGATCTGTCGGACGCAGGCTTTTGCGCGGCGGATGTCGCGTTTCACCGCGCGCTGGTCGATGGGGCGTGCAATCCGGTGCTCTCCTATCAACTCGCCGGTGCGGTCGAAGCGATGCAGCCGCTGATGAACATGATCACCTTCACCGCATGGTCCCGCGACGCCATCGTCGCGCGCCATCGTGACATCGCCGCCGCCATCGCCGCCCGCGACGCCGGTGCCGCCGCCCAAGGGCTGACCCTGCTTGAGGAAGAGACCCAGGCCCTCGCCCGCACCGTCTTTGCTCGCCGCAGCAAACAGAGTGACGCGGCCCGATAGCCGCGGGTCACCTTTCGTTTTCAAAGCTTTCCCCTTGCAAAGCAAATCACGCCCCTTATATCTGGGGTGTCCTTCGGGACTATGGGTATAAACGCGCATGTAATAAGCGGTTCGGACCCGGGGGCGGTACCCGGCGACTCCACCAAACATCCGTCATTTGCGGATCATGGGGTCGAAATAGGATCGACGAACGTCTAAAGATGTTGCTTTATCTCGGCTGACTGCCACCGTTATCGGCGTAAAATGTACAATTGCAAATGACAATCGTGCTCCAATGGCGATGGCCGCGTAAGCGACCGGAACTATTGAAACTTAAGTCCTTACGTTTAGCGACCTAAGGCGGGGTTCGCAGGTACCTGGCAACAGAAACCTGCACTTACCTCTCCCCCGTAATTCCCCACCTTCAAGCGCATGATATGCAGTTTCCGCCTGCTTATGTTCAGGCGGGTCATCGCCTGTGCTGCAATCGAACGGCAGCTTGCATAAGCACTTCGTCCGCTTCAGAATGAAGAGCAGAACACCCAAGCCCCTTGAACCCTGACTTTCAACGCGCACTTCGGGTTTGTTTGACTTGCAGTCAAAAAGTCCATAATTTTTAATAAGATACATTAACCGCCCACAAAGCAGAGAAGCCGCTCAATGTCCCAATCGACTGAAATCCTTGTCTCAACTCGGTTCTCGTTTCTAGGGGCGTCAGGATGGCAAAGCGACTTTTCCAAAGATGCGGCAATGCTGTTCGATAAAAACAGGCTATTGCGACGGCTGTGGCTGTTCAACAATATCGCATTGGCGAGCCTCGCGTCGCAAACGGACGATAACTTTCACCATTTCATCCTCTCCAGCGATCAGATGCCCGATTGGGCAAAATCAGAGCTGACCGATATGTGTGAAGACCGTTTAGGGGCTGGTAAGTTCACGATACAATTCGCGCCGCAGGGCCCGGCGAGGAAGTTTCAGCGCCACGCAATCGGAAAATTTGCTGGGAGCGATCCCGTGGCGCAAGTCGTCCTTGATGATGATGACGGCCTATCTTCGGATTTCATCGCAACGCTCAGAGCGCATCTAGCGCAAGCCGAGCCGCTCGAAGCGGAGGGCACGCCCCATTTTTACACCTTTCCAAAGGGGTACGCATTGGGCCTGCGTGACGACGAGGTTCAGTTATGGGCACATCGCTTCAAATTCATCAATTTGGGTCTGACGATGGTTGGCAGGAAAGACCATAAAAACATATTCGGCATCGGCCATATGGATGCACCAAAACGGTTCGGCTACACCAGCGACACTCGGAAACTCATGTATATCCGCACGTTGAGCGACGTGAACGACTCGCGTGTCAGCGTCGGTGAAAGATGGATAGAGGTCGAGAATTGGCGCGACGACGAGGACTTTAAATCAAGGTTCCCTTGGATGCTGGACGTGCCGTTCAAAGAGTTCAACGATTTCGATAGTTTGGCGTGATAGCAACCCGCGCCCCCTAACTGACAATCCGCATCCTTTGAAACCCGCCGCGCGTATGTGCGGGCAGTGCCAATCGGTGCCCCACCGGCGCTTGACCTCGGGGGCCGGTACTGCGACCTCTGGCGCGGGGCATCGTGAGAGGCATATGCGAGATATGAGTGTACCGGAATGGGGCCTGCTGGCGCGCGTGTTCGGGCGGATCGGGGTGCTGTCCTTTGGGGGGCCAGCGGCCCAGATCGCCCTGATGCACAAAGAGTTGGTCGAGCGTCATCGCTGGCTTTCGGAAGACGGTTTTTTGCGCGCGCTGTCCTTGTGCATGTTGCTGCCCGGGCCAGAGGCGATGCAGCTGGCGACCTATGCCGGATGGCGGCTGCGCGGCACCCTTGGGGGGCTGTTGGCGGGGCTTTTGTTTGTGCTTCCCGGGGCTGCGGTCATTCTGGCGCTGGCCTTTGGCTATGCCTATTTCGGCCAGCTTCCCTTGGTTCAAGCCGCGTTCATGGGGATCAAGGCGGCGGTCATTGTCGTGGTCTTTCAAGCCTTGCGCAATCTGGGACGCAAAGCGTTGCACGGGCGCGCGGGATGGGTGCTGGCCGCGCTGGCCTTTGTGGCGCTGTTCGTCTTAGGTCTGCCTTTCCCGCTAATCATTCTGGGCGCGGGCCTTTGGGGCGCTTTCGGAGCCACCGGGCACGGCAGCGTGGTCGAGATTGAGGGGCGACATCACCGCCCTGCCCGCCCCTTCGGCGTCATCGGGCTTTGGGTCGCGCTATGGGCGTCGCCGCTGATGTTTGTCTGGGGTATGGGGAATGAATTCCTGCTCAAGATCGGGCTCTTCTTCTCGAAGCTCGCGGTGGTGACCTTTGGCGGTGCCTATGCGGTGCTGGCCTATATGGCGCAGACCGTGGTGCAGGATCACGGGTGGATCACCACCGAACAGATGATCGACGCCTTGGGGCTGGCCGAGACGACGCCGGGCCCTCTCATTCTGGTGACGGAGTTTGTCGCCCTGCTGGCGGGTTTTGCCCAATCGGGGCCATGGGGCGCGGTCTCGGCCGGGGCTCTGGCGCTCTGGGTGACGTTTACGCCCTGTTTTCTATGGATATTCCTTGCCGGCCCGTATCTGGAGGCGATCTCGGCGCAGCCGCGGCTGGCGGGGGCCTTGCGCGCGATTACCGCCGCCGTCGTCGGCGTGATTGCCAACCTATCGGTCTGGTTCGCGCTGCATGTGATGTTTGAACGCGTGCTGCCTATGGCGCATCTGGCCGTGCCTCTTCCTGATTGGAGCAGCTTTGATCCCCTGGCCGCTGTATTGACGGGTGTGGCGGGAGTGTCGATGCTGGGGCTGCGGTTCGGCTTTGTCCTGACGATGACGATAAGCGCAGCATTGGCCCTTTGCTGGCGCCTGTTGCTATAAATTTTTGCGCCCCCTTTTCACTGGTGCGAAATGCCGTATGCTATCGCCATCAACCAAGGCCGGAGAGAAGTAATGAGCCGAAGCATTGAGTATGGCAATCTGATGCACGATGCCATGCGCGGGTTAATTCGTCAGGTATTACTTGACGTTGCAGCCAATGGACTGCCCGGCAACCATCACTTCTTTATTACGTTCGACACCTCTCATCCGGATGCGGAACTGGCCGATTGGCTGTCCGACCGCTATCCCGGCGAGATGACCGTCGTCATGCAGCATTGGTACGACAAGCTTGAGGTCACCGAGGAAGGATTCTCGGTCACGTTGAACTTTGGCGACGCCCCCGAACCGATGTATATCCCCTATGACGCGATCCGCACCTTTGTGGATCCGTCGGTGGAATTCGGCCTGAAGTTCGAACAGCAAGAACCCGGCCAGCAGGACGAGGACGAAGACCTGCCCCAGCAGGACGAAAGCGAGCTTGAGGTCGAGGAAGAAGCCCCCAAAGCCGCCGAAATCGTATCGCTGGACAGCTTCCGCAAGTAATCGACCCGTCAGCGCTGCCTTGTCGCCAAGGTTAGCGCCATCGGCTCATTGCACCGCTGCGGCCCGCGGGGTAAACCCTGATCAGACATAAGCCCAAGATCAGGAGCCTTTTCATGGCCGATACCCGCACAGAAACCGACAGCTTTGGCCCATTGGAAGTGCCGTCCGATAAATACTGGGGCGCGCAGACCCAGCGGTCGATCATCAACTTTCCCATCGGGTGGGAAAAACAGCCCGTGCCGATCATCCGCGCCCTTGGCGTCGTGAAAAAAGCCTGTGCGATGGAAAACCTGAACCAGGGCAATCTGGACCAGAAACTGGCCGATGCAATCACCGCCGCCGCGACCGAGGTGATCGAGGGTAAGTTCGACGACAACTTCCCGCTGGTCGTCTGGCAGACCGGTTCCGGCACCCAGTCGAACATGAACGCGAACGAGGTGATCTCGAACCGCGCGATCGAGATGCTGGGCGGCGAGATGGGGTCGAAAGATCCGGTCCACCCCAACGACCACTGCAACATGGGACAGTCGTCCAACGATACCTTCCCTACCGCGATGCATGTAGCGATCGGCATGCAGGCCCGCGATGTACTGCTGCCCGGCCTGCAAAAACTGCACGACGCCTTGGTTGCGAAGTCCGAAGAGTTCAAGGACATCATCAAGATCGGCCGGACCCATACCCAGGATGCGACACCGCTGACCCTGGGGCAGGAATTCTCGGGCTATGCGCATCAGGTGAAAAAGGGGATCGAACGGGTCAACGCCTGCCTGCCCGATATCTATGAACTGGCCCAAGGCGGTACTGCCGTTGGCACCGGTCTGAACACCAAAAAAGGCTGGGCCGAAGCCGTGGCCGCGCATATGGCCGAGATCACCGGCCTGCCCTTTGTCACCGCGCCCAACAAGTTTGAATCGCTGGCCGCCCATGACGCGATGGTCATGTTCTCGGGCGCGCTGAAAACCGTTGCGGGATCGCTGTTCAAGATCGCCAATGACATGCGCTTGCTGGGGTCCGGCCCGCGTTCGGGTCTGGGCGAGTTGATCCTGCCCGAGAACGAGCCCGGGTCGTCGATCATGCCGGGTAAGGTGAACCCGACGCAGGCCGAAGCGCTGACAATGGTCTGTGCGCATGTCATGGGCAATGACGCCGCCGTCGGCTTTGCCGGCTCGCAAGGGCATTTCGAGCTTAACGTCTACAACCCGATGATGAGCTATAACGTCCTGCAATCCATGCAGCTTTTGGGCGACAGCGCCTCGGCCTTCACGGACAATATGGTGGTCGGCACGCAGGCCAATGTCGAACGTATCGACAAGCTGATGAAAGAAAGCCTGATGCTGGTCACAGCGCTGGCCCCTACGATTGGCTATGACAACGCGACCAAAGTCGCGAAGACGGCCCACAAGAACGGCACGACGCTCAAGGAAGAAGCAATCGCCTTGGGCTTTGTCGATGCCGAAACATTCGACCGCGTGGTGCGGCCGGAGCAAATGATCGGACCCAAAGAATGAGCGCCCCCATCAACCTCAACAAGGTCAAGAAAGAGCGCAACCGCGCCTCGCGCAAGGCCCGTGCCGATGAAAACGCGGTACAGTTCGGCCAGAGCAAGGACCAGAAAGAGGTTTTGAAAGCCCGTCTGGCGCAAATCTCGCGCAATCTGGAAGCCCATAAGCGCGACACATGAGCGCCCGACCGGTGAAACATTCGGTGACCCTTCGGGGTCACCGCACGTCGATCTCGCTGGAGGATGAATTCTGGCAGGAATTGCGCGACCTTGCGCAAGAGATGGACATGCCGATCAATGCGCTGGTGGCGCAGATCGATGCAGAGCGCGGCGTTGAAGCGGGGCTGGCCTCTGCGATCCGCGTGTATGTGCTGCGTGCATTAAAGGAACGTTTACCTTCGCGGGGGTAAGTTTCCCCCATGGTCAAACAACAGTTCTCTCCATTGTCGCCCGAGGGCTGGATGCTCGCCCTATTCAGTTCAAAGGCCGCCCGCAGCGGGTGTGTCGTGCGGCGGAATGTCAGGGATGTCGAAAGATATGTGGGCCGCCAAGCATTCGAGCAAGAACTGCTACGCCGCGGTTATCACGCTGTAGAAAATGCGGGCCAGCTCGTGATATTTTGCAATCAGGAACCGATCCGCATTATTGTTTAGGGGTTTTCTTCCCAAGACCCCCCCGCGGAATTTAGGAAAATTCCAATTTAGGCGACAGAGGCGTCGTAGATCTTGCTGATGTTCTGCCCCAGTGCCGTGTTGAACTCGGCATCCGACATCTTGACGTTCAGCCCTTCGGTCAGCGCACGCGAGAAGCTGGCGATCATCTTGGGGTTTTGCGTCAAACGCGCGCAGGCGTCTTCGGTCGAATACCCACCCGACAGCGCCACGACCCGCAGCACATTGGGGTGATCCGCAAGGCTGTCATAAAGCCCCGCGCGTTCTGGCAGCGTCACCTTGAGCATCACCAGTTCCTCCGCCGAAAGCGCGGCGAGGTGTTTCTCGAGCTCGGATTTCAGGATGTCCTCGGCTTCCGCCTTGCTCTCGGAATGGATGTTCACCTCTGGCTCGATGATCGGGACCAGACCGGCGGCACAGACGGTTTTGGCAACGGCGAATTGCTGCGCCACGACCGACGCGATCCCTTCGGGATTGGCCGATTGGATGACCGACCGTTCCTTGGTGCCAAAGATTCCGGCGGCTTTCGCGCGTTTCAGCAGATCGTCCAGCTCGGGCATGGGTTTGAGCAGCTGCACGCCGTTTGCTTCGTCTTCCAGACCTTTGTCGATCTTCAGGAAAGGCACGACGCCGCGGTCTTCCCACAGCAGTTGGGCCACAGGTTTGCCGTTAATCGTGTTGTCCATCGTGCGTTCGAACAGGATCGCGCCCAGAACTTTGTCAGAGGTGAAATCATCGGCCAGAATGATCCGCGCGCGCATGTCGTGCATGGCTTGAAACATCTCGGCATCGCCCGAGTAATCGGAAGGTTCAACGCCATAAAGGCTCAGCGCCTTGGGGGTCGATCCGCCCGACTGGTCCAATGCGGCCACAAACCCCTGCCCTGTTTCCATTTGTGTGCGCTGTGCGTCTGTCGTGGTCATGATGATCCTGGCCCTTATTGATTCCGTCGAATGTTCGTTTAACGCATCTATTCCCGCGATGATATATCGTTAGCGCCGGACAAAGCGCAGCAAAATGCCGTCTTTTGAACGAACTGTCAGATGTGCCACGGGAACAGGTGGCTTTTCGCCGACAACCTCTATGCGGTAATCGCGCAGGATACGCGACAGGATCAACGGGCCTTCGACCATGGCAAAGCCCGCCCCCGGGCAGACCCGCGCACCGGCGCTGAACGGCAGATAGGCCTCGCGCTGGCATTTCTTGCCGTTCTCGCTGTGCCATCGCGCCGGATCAAACCCGTCGGGGTTGTCCCACAGGCGTTCGTGACGATGCAGATGCCACGGGCTGATCACCACCTGTGCCCCACGCACCACGGTTCGGTCGCGGAACGTCGCAGGGCAGCTCGCTTCGCGCACCATCATCGGCACGGGGGGATAAAGCCGCAGTGCCTCGCGGAAGACATCGCGGCTTTGCCTAAGCTTGCCCATGACCGCAAAATCGCACTGGTCGATCGCCTGTGCCTCTTCGGCCAGACGGTCCTGCCAGTCGGGATGGGTCGCCACCAGATACATCGCCCATGCCAGCGCCGAGGCGCTCGTCTCGTGGCCTGCAAGAAAGAAGATCGCGACCTGATCGACCATTTCATCGGTGGTAAAGGTAGAGCCGTCTTCGGGGTCGGGCGTGGTCATGATCTTGGTCGCCAGATCGTCGGGGGCGGTGCCCGCCTTGATCGCCTCCATCCGCTCGGCCGTCAGCGCGGTGATCAGTCGCCGGATCTTGGCTGCGCTACGCTTCGTGTCGCGGCGGAACAGCCGTGGCAGCCAGCGGGGCAACGGTACAAAGGCCGCGATGTTCAGGATCGGCTGGCTGCGCTGATAGGTTTTGAATTCGTCGAAGACCTCGCGCGCCATATAGTGTTCGATGGGAATCGAAAACAACGTGCGAAAGATCACATCCGCCGCCGCGTGGCTGGTCTGCGCCTCCACCTCTAGCGGCGCGCCATCATGAGGCGCAAGCCGTGCCGCGGCTGCCTCTGCCGCGTCCCAGATCGCGGGGAAGGTTTCGCGCAAACGGCCCCCTTCAAACGCGGGGTCAATGATGCGCCGCTGTCGTTTCCACGTCGCCCCGTTGGTCAGGAAGACCGAATTGCCAAGCAGCGGGCGCAATCCTTCGCCGATCCGGTCGGACTTGGGATACTCGTCGGGGCGCGTCTTGAGCACGGTCTGGATAAGATCGGGTTGGTTGATCAGATAACTGCGGAAGAACGGGGTCTTGAACTCTGCCATCCAGGCCCGATACAGGCGTGCGGGCTGCGCCGACAGGATGTCTTGGCGAAAGAGCCGCGCATAGCGCCAAAGCGACACTTTCGCGGGGCGGCTCTCGGGTTTGGGGGGCAGCGTCATGGCGCGGTAGAGGTGAATTTATTCACCGGTTTGACAATGCGCGACCGGGAGGCAGGCCGTCCGGCATAGCGTTCGGCCAGACTATGCGGGCCGCCGGTAATCTGGAAATAGTCATAGTCCTTGGGCGCATCAAAGGCGCAAAGGTATTGGAAATGCAGCCGGAAGAACCGCCAGCGCAGTTCTTTCCAGCGGGCTGGGGTCAGCGATTGGGTGAAGGCCGCGGAGAACACCAGCGGCCAGCGTTTATCCTCGGGGGCAACGCCCGACACCGCCACCGGATCGCAAAGCGCAAAGGCACAGCCGTCGCCGGGGGCCGTGACATCGACCCATGTCAGACCCTCGCATTGGGACAGAAAGCGCAAATCGGCGCGCAGACGGTGGGCATCGCGCAGGAAGGACACCATCGGCACCACCTGCCCCAAGGTCATAAAGGCCAGCGCAGGCCCGTCAGCAGGGACACGGCCCGCGCGGATCAGATCGGCAAGGATCGACACCCCCAGATGCGCGCCCGAGGAATGACCCACGACCAGCACCTCGTCCACATCAGACCTCAGCGCCTGCGCGATGGCATCCCCGAATTCGGTCATGCGCGTTTCAAGCGCGGGCGGGTTCGCCCCGCGCGTCGCGGCCCCGAAGGCGTAATCATGCATCAGGTAATAGGCGAAAAGCTTGCCATCCTGTTTCTTGAACCAGCGCAGCACCTGCCAGCCCAACCCCACGCCAGCGGCGGCGACGATCCCCTTGAACCACGCAGGCCCGCCAAAGAAGGTCACCCCCGCGTAGAGCAGCTTGCCCGCGAGGGCCGCGATCAACAACTGCAGCAGCAACATCCCCACCGGATAAAGCGCCGCAATCACGGGCCCCTTGCGCAGCTTCATCAACCGCCATAGCGCACCCGACGCGATATAGACCCAAGCCGTCTGCACCAACTGCCCATAGGTTGCGAGGATCGAATTGCTCATGGAGATGCGGACGATGTCGGACCAGACGAGCACGTCGACCTGAGCCTCTACATCAACGCCATCGATATGCGCGGCGACGTTCCAGCCATAGTTCCCGCCGCCCTTCTTGGGCGACAGCGCGATCTGATAGTCCGAGATCCGCGCCTGTGCGCCGCCTTCCTTGCGGTAAAGCTCGCGGTAGCGGCGCGGATGAATGGGGTCATAGCCCGGGATATAGAAAACCCGTCGAGTCCTGACTGTCTGCTCTATGTTCTCGGCCATCGTTCACCCTGTATTTCGCCGCAGCTTAAACAGGTTTTCCGGCAAGAGTAAGGCGCCTAACCCAAGGATCCCAAGGCAGGAAATGTTTCCAGCAACCAGAAAGAGAAGGTCGTAAACGCCCCCGTCAGCAGAGCCAGACCGACGACCACCAGCAAGATCCCCATGCCGCGTTCGATCAGCTTCATATAGGGCTTGATCCGGTTCATGACGTGGGTGGCGCGGGTAATGAACATCGCCGCCAGCAAGAAGGGGATACCCAAGCCCGCCGCATAGACCCCCAGCAAAAGCGTGCCGCGCGTGACCGAGGCTTCGGACGCTGCGAGCGACAGGATCGCGCCAAGCTGCGGCCCGATGCAGGGTGTCCAGCCGAAGGCGAAGGCCAGCCCAAGGATATAGGCCCCAAAGGACGTGCCGCCCTTGTCGCCCGCATCCAGACGCGCTTCTTGATCCAGAAAAGGAATGCGGAAGACGCCCAGAAAATGCAGACCAAAGATGATCACCACAATGCCCGACAGCCGCGCGAAGAGCACCTGATTTTGCAGGAAGAACGCCCCGAAGACCGAGGCCGTGAACCCCAGAATCAGGAACACCGTACTAAGCCCCATAACAAAGAACAGGGCCGCGATGACAGCCTTGCGGCGCGCGGCGGCGACCGATGACATATCGTTCAGGGTCACCCCGCTCATATAGGCGAGGTACGGGGGGACGATGGGCAGCACACAGGGGCTCAGGAAGCTGATGATCCCGGCGGTCAGCGCGATGAGTATGGCGGGCAGTAGTCCCGCGTCGATCAGGTCAAATCCAAACATGACATCAGCCATAATCTGCTTTGTCCGGCGCGTCACCTGCTGTTGCGCGTGATCCCCGTCACAAGGTTGTGGACGCGTTGAAACATGTGGCTTATCTGAGGATCATGACAGATAAAAACTTTCTCGACGCGACGGGGCTTTTGTGCCCCCTGCCCGTGCTTAAAGCCCGTAAACGCCTGCAATCATTGGCCTCTGGCGAACTTCTGACCGTGCATGCGGATGATCCCGCCGCGATCATCGACATCCCACATTTCTGTGCCGAGGCCGGGCACAGCCTTGAAAGCGCCGCGATGGACGAAACGCCGCAGGCCTATGTGATCCGCAAAAAGTAACGGTCCCGCCGCCCCACGTGCGCCGATACCGCAGATAAAAAAGGCAGACCCAAAGGTCTGCCTTTTGTCGTTTCTATATTTCAGCGCAGGGGCGCTGCTTAGCCGCCCAAGGACCACCAGCCGCGCCGCTTGGGCTTGGCGGGTTTTTCGGGCTCCGCCTGCGGGGTCGCCTCGGGCTGAGGTACTTCGGTGACCGGTGGCTCCGGCTGGATTTCCTGCGCGGGCGGCATTTCCGTCGGGGTGCTATCAGGCACTTCGGTCGGAGCCGGCGTTTCCTCCACCTCGGCAGGCTGGGACGGCTGCGCGGGTGTGGGTTCCGGCGTCGGGATCGGCGTCGGCTCCTTTGCGGGCTCGGGCGTCGGCGCGTCTGGTGTCACCTCAGGCTCGGGCTTGGGCTCGGGGGTTGGCTGCTCTTTTGGCGCAGGTGTTTCCTCGGGCTTGGGTGCCTCTTGCGAGCCCTCTTCGGTAGCCTCAACAGGGGCGGCCTTGGGCTTGCGCGTGCGGGTCCGCTTGGGTTTTGGCTTGGGCGCGTCTTCGGCGGCGTCCGCGTCGGCAGGAGCCGCGTCGGCAGGTTTCGCGTCCTCAGAGGTTTTGGCATCCGCGTCTACGGTCGCTTCTGCCGCGGCATCAGCCTTGGGTTTGCGGGTCCGGCTACGGGTGCGCTTGGGTTTGTCCTGCGGTTTCGCGTCATCAGAAGCGGCGTCTGCAGTCGCATCCGTTTTCGCGTCATCTTTGGCACCAGCAGTATCCGCCTCGGTTTGCGCGGGCGCGTCGCTATCGCCGTTGTCACCGTTGGTGTTGCTATCGCCGTTGTTTTCACCGTTGGCGGCATCATCCCCGTTGGATTTGCCACCCCGACGCCGCCGGCGACGACGACGGCGCTTGGGTTTCCCCTCGCCGTCATTGTCATCGTCAGAGCCATTGTGCTGGCTCTGCCCGCCATTGCCGTTGCCGCTGGGTTCATTGTCAGCGTTGTCCGCATCTGCTTCCGCATCGACATCCAGATCGTCGACCTCGTCCATGATGGAGGTATCAACCGACACCACATGTTCGATCGGCGTGACAACGCGTGTCGCGGTCTTGAACTTTTCAAGCGAGAAATCGGGGCTGACCAAAGCGGGGTCGCCTTCGATGCGCACGGCCATGCCATAGCGGCCTTCGATATGGGCGATATGTTCGCGCTTCTGGTTCATCAGGAAGTTAGCGATGCCCACAGGCGCGGTGATCAATACCTCGCGCGACCGTTTGCGGGTGCCCTCTTCCTCGATCTGGCGCAGGATCGACAGCGCAAGGTTGTCGTCCGACCGGATCAGGCCCGTGCCGTGACAGGCGTGGCACGGCTGGGTCGTCGCCTCGATCATGCCGGGACGCAAACGCTGGCGCGACATTTCCATCAGGCCAAAGCCGGAAATACGGCCCACCTGAATACGCGCACGGTCGGTTTTCAGCTTTTCCTTCATCAGCTTTTCAACGGCGGCGTTATTGCGACGCTCGTCCATGTCGATAAAGTCGATGACGATCAGACCGGCCAGATCGCGCAGACGCAGCTGACGAGCGACTTCGGCGGCGGCTTCCAGGTTGGTCTTGGTCGCGGTCTGTTCGATGGAGCCTTCCTTGGTGGCCCGGCCCGAGTTCACGTCGATGGCGACAAGCGCTTCGGTCACACCGATCACGATATACCCGCCCGAAGGCAGTTGCACCGTGGGGTTGAACATGCCCGACAGGTAGCTTTCGACCTGATAGCGCGCGAACAAGGGCAGCGTTTCGCTATAGAGCTTCACGTTCTTGGCGTGGGACGGCATGATCATCTTCATGAAGTCCTTGGCGATGCGGTAACCGCGTTCACCTTCGACAAACACCTCGTCAATCTCGCGGTTATAAAGGTCGCGGATCGAGCGTTTGATCAGGTCGCCTTCTTCATAGATCTTGGCGGGCGCGATGGATTTCAGCGTCAGCTCGCGGATCTGTTCCCACAGGCGTTGCAGGTATTCGTAGTCGCGCTTGATCTCGGCCTT
>NZ_DGMH01000050.1:140900-141033 GCF_002388305.1 Sulfitobacter sp. UBA4523 | reverse complement strand
CCGGCGGTGCGCACGATCAGACCGGCACCTTTTGGCACCTGAATTTCGTTTGCGATCTCTTTCAGCTTCTTACGGTCCGCGGCGTTGGTGATCTTGCGGCTGATGCCGCCCCCACGCGCGGTGTTGGGCATGA
>NZ_DGMH01000050.1:128822-140765 GCF_002388305.1 Sulfitobacter sp. UBA4523 | reverse complement strand
GCGGTGTTGGGCATGAGCACACAATAGCGGCCGGCCAGCGACAGATAGGTTGTCAGCGCGGCACCTTTGTTGCCACGTTCCTCTTTAACGACCTGCACCAGCAGGATCTGACGCACCTTGACGACTTCCTGGATTTTATAGCGCTTGGGCCGTGGCTTGCGCGCGGTCCGCAGATCGTCGTGGTCATCGTCATCCGCCACGGATTCGATGCTGTCATCCTTGGAGGACGCATCTTTAGCCTTGGGGCTATCGTCGCTGTCATCCGCGTCGTCGCTGTCGTCCTGATCATCGGCATCAGGTTTTGCGGCGTCTTTCGCATCTGCTTTGGCGGCCTTGGGCGTGTCACCCTCTGCCTTGCTGTCATCGCCGTCTGGCTCTTCGATAGGCGTTTCGGCAACCCGCTCCATCGGAGAGGAGCCTTCTTCATCGTCCAGATCGACGGTCTGCATGCCGTTGATCTGATCGCTGTCGGTGGCATCGGCGTCTTTGCTGACGGTCGCGTCATCGGACACGGTGTCTTCGGCCTTGGACTTGCTGCGGCTGCGCGAGCGTGTCCGGCGTTTGGGTTTTTCGTCTTCGTCTTCCTTGGCGGCCTGCGCTTCGGCATAGGCACGCTCTTCCTCCATCAGCGCCAGACGGTCGGCGACGGGGATCTGGTAGTAATCGGGGTGAATTTCCGAAAAGGCGAGGAAACCATGACGGTTGCCGCCATAATCCACAAACGCGGCCTGCAACGAAGGTTCGACCCGCGTGACTTTCGCGAGGTAGATATTGCCAGCTAGCTGGCGTTTATTCTCTGATTCAAAGTCAAATTCTTCGACCTTGTTTCCGTCAACCACAACAACGCGAGTTTCCTCAGCGTGGGTGGCATCGATAAGCATTTTCTTAGGCATAAATCCATTTTGCACAGCTGCGCAAACAGCAGCCCCGGTGGGGCGCTGCGAGGCAGGGTATGTCTTGTCAGGGCGATGGGTGACGCGGCTAAAACAGGGCCCAAAAGGCCGCCTGTCTGTCTGCTCTTGGCGTCTGCACGCGTCATCGCGGTTCTTCTCCGACATGAGTGGTGCGTACCGCGCCCCCATATCCATTAATTTACTGCGGTTGTCCGGCCAAAGGCACGGCGCAATCGTCAGCGGTTCTTGAGCCTTTTTTAAGGGCCTAATCGGTCTGCCTGGTCACCACATGCCGGGGAACCGAGGCATCGAAACTGTCTGGGGTCTGGCTTGCCATCCAAAGAGGCAAACAGCCCTACCTACAATTAACGGCAGAAGGCACCAAATGACAATGGGAAATCGCGTTTAGCGGCTTTGCAGATACGGGGGCCGATAGCGGTATCACGCCCCCCGCCGCCTTGCTTGACAAGCGTCGGTGCTATGGGAAAAGCTTTGCCGGCGGGTTTATGCCCGTGCCGCAGCCCTGTGACGGGATGCACAAAAATAAGACAGATAAGGATGATACGAATGCATATTTCCCTGCGCGCAGCCCTGTGCCTGCCGTTTCTGGCGCTTGCCGCCTGCGAAGACATGAGCACGACCGGCGGCAGCGACCCCGAGGGCCCGTCCAAGCGCAGTTGCATCCGTGCCGTGGAAAAACACACCGGCAAATCGGGCGGTACGCTCAACACGACCATCCCTATCGTCGAGACGGGCCAGTATATTGTCGATATCCCCGGCGGCCCGTCTTGGACCTGCTACACCGATGAGACCGGTGCAGCACGCGAGTTGATCGAGACGCGGCTCGGCTGAGCCTTTCTTCAAAATGCGGCGCTCAGAGGTAATCCGAGCGCTGCAAACCGTATTTCGCCATCTTCTCGTTCAGCGTCCGGCGCGGCAGGCACAACTCCTCCATCACACTGGCGATAGACCCTTTGTGCCGGCGCATGGTATTGTCGATCAGCATACGCTCGAAGGCCTCGACGTATTCCTTCAAGGGCTTGCCGTCGGTGGTCATCACCGGCTGCATCTCTTCGTGGTCCGACATCAGCAGTGATGCGATAGAACCGGACCCGCGACGCGACTGCAACACAGCGCGTTCTGCCACATTGATCAATTGGCGCACGTTCCCGGGCCAGGGCGCTTGCAACAGTTGCGCGGCCTCTTGCGCGGAAACCTGCGGAGTCTCGCAGCCATATTCATCCGCGAATTCTTCGGACAAACGTGTGAACAACGTCAGAATATCTTCGCCCCGTTGGCGCAGCGGCGGCACGGTGATGCGCAGAGCGGCCAGACGATAGAAAAGGTCAGAACGCAGCGCATCTTCGGAGGTGCGCCCCGCTTCTTGCAGGTTCGAAATCGCAACGATCCGCGTTTCCGCAGGCGTGCCTTGGTCGTTGATCGCACTCAGAAGACGGGCTTGCAGCGTCTCGCTGAGCGATTCAACACCTTCCAGCACCAAGGTACCGCCGCGGGCCTCCTCGATCGCGGGAAGCTGGGCGTCTTCAGGCATCATCGGACCAAACAAACGCTTGCTCAATGCGTCTTCCTCTAGCGCACCGCAGCTGACCAGCACGAACTTCTTGCCCGCGCGCGATCCCACAGCATGCAGCGCGTGCGCCACCAGTGTCTTGCCCGTACCGGTTTCACCATCGATCAGCACATGGCCGTCGGCTTGACCTAGATCCAGAATATCCTCGCGCAGCCGCTCCATCACAGGTGAGCCGCCGATGAGCTTTTTCATCAACTGGCTGCCGTCAGACAGTTCACGACGCAGGGCGCGGTTGTCCATGACCAGACGGCGCGCGTTGGTGGCCTTCTTGGCCAGTTCGCTCATCCGGTCGGGGTTAAAGGGCTTTTCAAGGAAGTCGAACGCGCCGACGCGCATCGCCTCGACCGCCATGGGCACATCGCCGTGGCCGGTGATCATGATCACGGGCAGCGCGCTGTCGGTCCCCATCAGCTTTTTCAGGAACTGCATGCCGCCCATGCCGGGCATCTTGATGTCGGAGATCACGATACCGGGGTAATCCGGCCCCAGTGTTTTCAACGCATCCTCGGCGCTGCCGAACGTCTCTGTGTCATAGCCCGAAAGCGCCAGCCACTGGCTGATCGACTGACGCATGTCTTGTTCATCATCAACGATCGCGATTTTCATTGCCTGAGCCATTGGTTTACTCTGCCGCCTGTGTCTTCTCTGTGCTGTCCATAATGGGCAGCTGCATTTCAAAAACCGCACCGCCATGTTGGCCGTTGCGGGCTGTCAGCCTGCCCCCCAGATCGGATACAATACCCGACGAGATCGCAAGCCCCAACCCGACACCATCGCCGGGCTGCTTGGTCGTGTAAAACGGCTCGAACAGGCTATCGAGATCTTCGATCCCGGGGCCATTATCGCGCACGGTAAGCGTCGCCGTCTCACCCGCTGATAGTATAATCTCTACCGTCGGGTTTCGTTCCGATTTGGTGGCATCCAATGCGTTGCGCAAGAGATTGACCAATACTTGTTCGATCCGCATGCGGTCCCCCATCACCTGAACAGGCGCTGCGGGCAGGATACGGTTGATCTGCACCTGACGCTGACGTAGCTGCGGCTCCATCATTGACAAGGCAGAGGCAAGCGCCTCCCCCATATCAAAGGGCGAAAACTGCTGCTGGCCCTTGCGTGCATAGCTTTTCAGCTGCCGCGTGATGGCCCCCATGCGTTCGATCAGATCGTCGATGCGCCCGAATGACGCCAGCGCTTCCTCCAGCCGGTTGCGCTGCATCAACAGACGCGCGCCCGCCAGATAGGTTTTCATCGCGGCCAGCGGCTGGTTCAGCTCGTGGCTGACGGCGGCGGACATTTCGCCCAAGGCGGCGAGCTTGCTGGATTGTTCCAGCGTCTGCTCGGCCACGGCCAAAGTCTGCTGCACCCGTTTGCGTTCCGCCACCTCGCGCTGAAGGGCGGCGTTCAGCGCGCGCAGCTCGGCGGATTCACGCTGAAACAGCGCCGCGCGCCCCGCCGTCCGACGGCTGAGAGCATAAAACGTCAGCGCCAGCAGGATCGCAAAGCCCATCACCTCAAGCGCAAGCACCCCGTTCACCTTCTCGCGGACCGAGGCATAGGTGGTGTAACTCGTGATCCGCCAGCCCCGAAACGGTATCCTCGACGACAGACGCATCACCGCCTCGCCCTGCAGATAGGCATCGGCGGGCAATGCGGTCCAATCGGCGGTGGCCTTGATCGCGCGCTCGATGGCGCTTTGCGGGGTCTGGTTCGACAGAGCCTCGCTTTCCGTCAGACCGCGCCAGCGCGGTTCGGTCGCCATGATGATGTCACCCGTGCTGTCGGTGACAATCACCGCATCCGAGATACCGGCCCAGGCCCGTTCAAACCGTTGCAGATCCACCTCGGCCGCGATCACTCCAAGGTTGGTACCGCCTTCCTGAATACGGCGCGAATAGAAGAACCGGTAGCCGCCGGTATCACGGGGAATAACGCTGAACACGGTCGAATTCGATCGCAGCGCGTCAACAAAATACGCCTCTTGCCGGTGCGAGGCCCCCAACCGGTTGCGGTCGGTCGCTGCCACCGTGCGCCCATCGATATCATAAAGCATCAAGGACGCCGCGCCGATCTCCTCTACAAAAGAGATCAATCGCTGGGTCGACAGGGAATAATCAGATCGGGTCAGCGCCTCGATCAAGGCGGGATCGCGCGACAAAAGCTGTGGCACAATCGCGTTCTGGCGCAGCTCGGCCAGCAGGTTGCCGCTGTAGAGCGCGATCCGAAGCTCGGCCCGGTTACGTGTGCTTTCGGTAAAGCGATCGGTCAGCAGCTTGTTGGTGACCGAAATCGTGGCCACCGCAATGACCAAAAGCAAAGCAACCGCCAGCCGGACGCGCCAGCTGACAGATAAAGGGGCTTCACTAGAGGACGCAGACCGAAACATGGCGGCAATCTACGCGTCCTCACCGGTGCACTCAAGTCACGCTGTGACCAGAGACCCCGCCAATGCGCGGAAGAGCGCCGCCCCGTCCGTGCCCCCATGCCCCGCATCCGCGGCGCGTTCGGGGTGTGGCATCATCCCCAGCACACGACGGTTCGACGAAAGGATGCCCGCGATGTCGGACTGCGACCCGTTGGGGTTATCGCCATAGGTAAAGGCAACACGATCCTCGCCATGCAGTTTAGCAATCGTATCGCCATCGGCAAAATAATTGCCATCGTGGTGTGCGATCGGGATGTCGATCATCGCACCGGCCTCGTAGCCCGATGTGTAATCGCTGTCCGCCGTGGCCACGCGCAGCGGCACGGTGCGACAGATGTATTTCAGCCCCGCATTGCGCAGCAGTGCACCGGGCAGCAGACCGGTTTCGGTCAGCACCTGAAAGCCGTTGCAGATCCCCATGACATACCCGCCACGCTCCGCATGGGCCGCCACTTCGCGACAGATCGGAGAATTCGCCGCAATGGCACCGCAACGTAGATAGTCGCCATAGGAAAACCCGCCGGGCACACCCACAATATCGACGCCCTCGGGCAGGCTCGTGTCCTTGTGCCAGACCATCGACACTTTGGCACCGACCGCCTTGAATGCCACCGCCAGATCGCGGTCACAGTTAGAGCCGGGAAAAACGATGACCGCTGCGTGCATCAGCTCATCTCCACTGTGTAGGATTCGATCACCGTATTCGCGAGCAGCTTTTCACACATCGCCTCGACGTCGGCCTTGGTTGCGCCCTCGTTCAGGTCCAGCTCGATCACCTTGCCCTGACGCACGCCATTGACGCCTTCAAAGCCCATGGCCCCAAGCGCGTGGCGCACGGCCTCGCCCTGCGGATCCAGAACACCGTTTTTCAACATCACATGCACCCGTGCTTTCATGACGCGTCCCCTATCTTCATTTTGCAAAATAAACTCATCTGCGACGCCAGCCTAGTTGATCAACGTCGGTTTCATCATCGGTGTCGACGTCTTGGGCATGACCCCCAAACGTCGGGCGACTTCGGTATAGGCATCCGTCAGCGACCCCAGATCGCGGCGGAACACATCCTTATCCAGCTTCTGGCCGGTTTCGATATCCCACAGACGGCAGCTGTCGGGGCTGATCTCGTCGGCGACGATCAGACGCTGGAAATCGCCCTCGTAGATCCGGCCCACCTCAAGCTTGAAGTCTACCAGCCGGATGCCCACGGCCATCATCACGCCGGACATGAAATCATTGACCCGCAGCGACAGGCTCAGGATGTCTTCCATGTCCTGCTGACCGGCCCAGCCAAAGGCGGCGATATGTTCCTCGGTGACCAGCGGATCGCCAAGGTCGTTGTTCTTGAAGTGATATTCCACGATCGGGCGCGGCAGTTGCATGCCCTCGTCAATGCCAAGCCGCGTGGACAGATCCCCCGCCGCATAGTTGCGCACGACGATCTCGAGCGGGATGATCTCTGCCTGACGGATCAGCTGTTCGCGCATGTTCAGACGTTTGATGAAATGTGTGGGCACGCCGATGTTGTTCAGGCCGGTCATGAAGAATTCGGACAGGCGGTTGTTCAGCACGCCCTTGCCTTCAATCACCGCTTTTTTCTCGGCGTTAAAGGCGGTTGTGTCGTCTTTGAAGTGCTGGACAATGGTCCCCGGTTCCGGTCCTTCATACAGGATCTTCGCCGTACCTTCATAGATTTTCGTGCGACGGGCCATGCACATCCCTTCCAGACAACAGGCCGGTTGGAATACCCATCAGCCATTTCTAGCCTGTCACATAGTCCAAGCGCCCCTGCCACGCAAGCGCGCGCCCTGCCCTCATGGCGGTCATGCACGCAGAAACCATGGCAGCGGCTCATGACGATCATGAGAATAATGAAGTTGCGTCATGAGGGGCGTTGTGGGAAACGGCAAAATCACCCATTTAGCGGAGCGTTTTGATGTCCAACCCCCTCACCGATCTTCTGGCTGAAAAAGGCACGCTGCTGGCCGATGGTGCCACTGGCACGAACCTGTTCAACATGGGCCTGATGTCCGGTGACGCGCCAGAGATGTGGAACACCGAACAGCCGCAAAACATCATCAAGCTGTATCAGGGTGCGGTGCAATCGGGCAGCGATATCTTCCTGACCAACTCCTTCGGCGCGAATGCCTCGCGCCTGAAACTGCATAATGCCGAAAAACGCGCCCATGAGCTCAGCCGCGTGTCCGCCGAGCTCGCGCGCGAAGTCGCGGATAAGGCCGGTCGCAAGGTCATCGTTGCAGGCTCCGTCGGCCCCACAGGCGAGATCATGGAGCCGGTCGGCCCCCTCACCCACGCGCTGGCGGTCGAGATGTTCCACGAAACCGCGGACGGGCTGAAAGCCGGTGGTGCCGATGTGGGCTGGCTGGAGACGATCAGCGCCCCCGAGGAATACCGCGCCGCCGCCGAAGGCTTCAAGCTGGCAGGGCTCGACTGGGTCGGCACGATGAGCTTTGACACAGCTGGCCGCACCATGATGGGCATGACATCCGAGGCGATGGTCGACATGGTGCATGACCTCGATTATGGCCCCCTGGCCTATGGGGCCAACTGCGGCACCGGCGCGTCGGATGTGTTGCGCACGGTGTTGGGGTTCGCCTCCAAAGGCATGCCGACGCCGATCGTATCCAAAGGCAACGCGGGCATTCCGAAATACGTCGAAGGCCACATCCACTATGACGGCACGCCCGAACTGATGGCCGATTACGCCGAGATGGCCCGCAACTGCGGCGCGTCGATCATCGGCGGCTGCTGTGGCACCATGCCGGAACATCTGGTGCATATGCGCGCCGCTCTCGACAGCCGGCCCAAGGGCGACGCCCCCACGCTGGAACAGATCGTCGAGGCCCTTGGACCGTTCTCTTCGGCCAGCGATGGCACCGATGGCGAAGGCCCCACCCGCGCACCACGCCGTGGCCGCCGCCGGGGTTAATCCCCGAACAGATCCAACTGCGCGCTCGCCCGTTTGGGCGGGCGGAACAGATCGCAGCGCATCGGCGGCAGGAGCGTATCCAGCCCCAACCGTTTGACCGCCAAGGTAAACCGCTGCGCAATCATCTCGGCATAGGGGCCTTCGCCGCGCATCCGTCGGTGCCAATTTGCGTCATACTCCTTCCCTCCGTGCATCTCGCGCAGCCGCGCCGTGATGCGACCCGCGCGGTCAGGGTAATGCGCCGCCAACCATTCCTGCATCAAGGGCGATACCTCGCGCGGCAAGCGCAGCATGATCCAGCTGGCCGCGACGGCCCCCGCATCGCGCCCCGCTTCCAAAATCGCCTCAAGCTCGGGATCGGTCAGCGCCGGCACCATGGGGGACGCCATCACCCGCACCGGAATGCCTGCCTCTGCCAAACGTTCGATCACCCGCAACCGGCGTTTCGGTGCAGGCACCCGCGGCTCCATCAACCGCGAAAGCGTCGCATCCAGCGTCGTCACCGACACGCCCACACGGCACAGCCCGCGCGCCGCCATATCCGACAGAATATCAATATCCCGCTCGATCAGACTGCCCTTGGTCACAATGGCAACGGGATGGTTCGCATCTGACAACACCTCAAGCAGCGCGCGCATGATCCGATGCTCTTTCTCGATCGGCTGATAGGGATCGGTATTCGTGCCAATCGCAATGGGGGCGACCTGGTATTTCTTCGCCGCCAATTCTCGTTTCAACACCTCGGGTGCCTCGGGTCGTGCGATCAACCGCGTCTCGAAATCCAGGCCCGGCGACAACCCCAGATAGGCATGGCTGGGCCGCGCGAAACAATAGACACAGCCGTGTTCGCACCCGCGATACGGGTTGATCGACCGGTCAAACGGCAGGTCCGGCGACTGGTTGTAGCTGATCACGGAGCGTGGAATTTCAACGCTCACCTGGGTGCGCAAGACCGGCAAAGGGTCATCATCGCCCGCCCATCCATCGGCCACAGCGCTGACGGTCAGCGGCTCGAACCGGCCCGGGCGGTTGCTGGATGTGCCCCGTCCGGGCAGTCTGTATTTGCGCTGTGCCTGATCCATTCAAATCTTTTGGAACAAATTGGGAACATGGTCAAGTATATTGGCCCAAGCCATTGTTTTACAGCACGATTGAGCGTAATTTCCCAACAACCAAAGCGTCGCACGCGGTGCCGGGTTTGTCGCAAAAAGCACGAAGCTTTCGGCGCGTATGTGACAAAAAGGCACAAGCCCGCGCGGGTGAGTTAACCGATGAGGAACGACTATGTCGGATGAAGACGAAATTATCCTTGCCGATCTGGACGACGAAGAACTTGTTCAGCAGATGTTTGATGATCTCTATGACGGTCTGCGCGAAGAGATCGAAGAAGGGGTCAATATCCTGATCGAACGCGATTGGGCACCCTATGATATTCTGACCAAGGCGCTTGTTGGCGGCATGACCATCGTCGGGGCCGACTTCCGCGACGGTATCCTCTTTGTCCCCGAAGTGCTTCTGGCTGCGAACGCGATGAAAGGCGGCATGGCGATCCTAAAGCCGCTGCTGGCCGAAACCGGCGCGCCGCGCGTGGGCAAGATGGTGATCGGCACCGTCAAGGGCGACATCCACGACATCGGCAAGAACCTTGTGTCGATGATGATGGAAGGCGCGGGCTTCGAGGTTGTCGATCTTGGCATCAACAATTCGGTCGAAGCCTATCTTGAAGCGATGGAAACCGAAGGGCCGGACATCCTTGGCATGTCCGCTCTCCTGACCACGACCATGCCCTATATGAAAGTCGTGATCGACACGATGGTCGAACAGGGCATCCGTGATGACTATATCGTACTGGTCGGCGGGGCCCCGTTGAACGAAGAATTCGGCAAGGCCATCGGTGCCGATGCCTATTGCCGCGATGCCGCCGTCGCGGTGGAAACCGCCAAGGAATGGGTCGGGCGGAAACACAACGCCGCAAAGGCGTAAGCAGTTGATCTAGAACATAAAGGCCCTTCCCTACCGGAGGGGCCTTTTGCATGACGGAGCGTGAGATGAAGCCGCCCTCGGACCGTGATCTGACAGAAAAAGGCCTGCCGCTCGCCCCGCAGACGGGCCGCATTCTGCTGATCGCCTGCGGGGCGCTGGCGCGGGAAATTCTTGACCTGAAAGAGGCGAACGGCTGGTCGCATCTGGACCTGACCTGTCTGCCCGCCAAGCTACATCTTTACCCAGAAAAAATCACCGACGAAGTCCGCGCAGCCGTTAAGAAACATCGCGACAAATACGACGATATATTCGTTGTCTACGCCGACTGCGGCACCGGCGGATTGCTAGAGGCGGAGTGTAAGAAACTTGGCGTGCAGATGGTCGCCGGGCCGCATTGCTATAGCTTTTTTGAGGGCAACGACCGCTTTTCCAAGATCTCGGAGGACGAGATTACCACCTTCTATCTCACCGATTTTCTGGTCCGCCAGTTCGACGCTTTCATTGTAAAACCCATGGGGCTCGACCGGCACCCCGAACTGCGCGATATGTACTTCGGGAACTATGAAAAGCTTGTGTATCAGGCGCAAACAGATGATCCCGCGCTTACCGACAAGGCGAAAACATGCGCCGATAGGCTCGGCCTTGCCTTTGAACGGCGCTTTACCGGCTACGGTGATCTGGCGCGCACGCTCAAGGCGCTCTGATCTTCATTTTGCCAAGTAAACTCAACTGGCACAGCCGTCGCCACAGCCCGCAGGCGCGCGTTCAACCCTGCTGTGCAGCCTCGCCGCGAATCCGTTCGATCATCGCGGTCAGCCCGTTCGACCGCTGCGCTGACAGATGTTCGTTCAACCCAAGGCGCCCCATCTCGGCACGGGCATCGATGGCGCTGACCTCGGCCGCGGGTACGCCGTTATACAGTTTTTGAAGCACGGCAATCAGACCTGAAACGATCATCGCATCGCTGGCCCCGTCGAAATAGAGCACGCCATCCTCGAACTGCGTGTGCAACCAGACCTGACTGGCGCACCCATCTACTTTGGTTGCGGGCACGCGCAGCTCTTCGGTCAGCGGCTCCATCGCCTTGCCCAGATCGATCACATGGCGATAGCGGTCTTCCCAATCGTCCAGAAACTCGAAATCCTCGACCAGTTCTTCAAATGCCTCTGTCGCCACGGTGCGTCCCTCTTTTCGCTTGCCAAACAGGTAGGTTGCACGATGCCAAAGGTCCACCCCCTTCCCAACGGGTCTGGGATGGGTTAGTCAAATATTACCGAAATTTCTACGGCGGACCCCATGCGCAAGACCTTTTCAGCCATCTTGGTATCGACCCTTGTTTTGACAGGCTGCGCGACCGTGCGCGACAGCCGTGTGAACCCGTTCAACTGGTTCGGGACCGCGCGGTCTGAACCGATCACCCGTCAGGAAGCCTCGACCAACCCTTTGATCCCGCAGCGGACCGGATTGTTCTCCTCCTCGCGGAATAAAGAGGTGGTATATGCCGGTCGCCCCTTCGACCAGATCATTGATCTGACGATCGAAGAAGTACCGGGCGGTGCCGTCGTGCGCGCCACCGGTCGCGCAGATCGTCAGGGCATTTACGAGGTGCAGCTGACCCCCGCGAACGAAGACGAGCTGCCAGTGGACGGCGTTCTGACCTACCGTCTTGAAGGGGTAGAACCAAGCGAGGCGACCGCCATCGGCACGCCCCCCACCCGCGAGGTTACGGCCGGCCGCAAGCTGACCAACCAGACGCTGGCTGGGGTGACGACCATTCGCGTCGAAGGGCAGCGCAACGCCATGACATCGCGCCGCTGAACCCAAAAAAATCAATAAAAACCAAAGGGTTGAGCGTTAAAGCTCAACCACTTTCAGATCGGACCCGACCGCGGTCAAAGCGATCTCGCCGTTGCACAGTCGCAGCGCATCTTCCCCGAATACCTCGCGTCGCCACCCTTTAAGTGCGGCCACATCACGCAGCCCTGCGGCGATCCCGTCAAGATCCGCAGCGGGGGCGATCAGCTTGGCCGCAACCCCTGCGCTTTCGGACTTGGCCTTCAGCAAGACACGCAGCAGATCGGACAGCGCCGGATTGACCTGAAGCTTG